>BBFS01000057.1 GCA_001313365.1 Paenarthrobacter nitroguajacolicus JCM 14115 | reverse complement strand
CTCCTCGCCGCCAAGGGAGAAGTTGAAGCAGGTGCGCTGGAAAAGGCGATCGAAAAGTACCGGCTTCTGGATGTGAACGCCGGCACCACCGGCGGAGCAGGCGGCGACGCCTAACTGTTCGTCGGGTAGTTCGCGAAAAAAGCAGCGACAGCAATATCCGCGACGGCGGCTTTCACCGAAAGGTGGGGGGCCGCCGTCGGGCGTTAAGCGGGTTAGGACATACATGCCAAGGACGTGACCAGCAACAACACGAGTTGTAGCCTTCTCACAAATGGAGCTTGTCCGTGATGGGCCGTATGCTCGTTCCATGCAGAGCCGAGCAAAACAACCACCAAGCGCAAGGCAGCATCCCAGGCATTGTCACCCGAAAAGGCTGAAACCCTTCGGCAACTTCGCGCCAACGTGGGCCAACTGTCCACCAGCACCATGCGCCAGCTCGAGAAATCGCTGCCTTGGTATGGCCGCCTGAGCTCCGATGAGCGCTCGGCCTTGGGCCTGGTGGCCCAGAACGGCATCGCGGCCTTCGTGACGTGGTACGAACGGCCCAGTTCGCCGTCGTGGATCCTCACAGACGTCTTTGGCAACGCCCCCCCACGGAACTGACTCGTTCCATCAGCCTGCAAAAGGCCCTGCAGTTGATCCGCATCGTGGTGGAAGTCGTCGAGGACCAGGTGCCCGTAATCGCCCCGGAATCGGACCAGCCGTCACTCCGGGAAGCCGTACTGCGCTATTCACGGGAAGTAGCTTTCGCGGCCGCTGATGTTTATGCGCGGGCTGCGGAATCCCGCGGGTCCTGGGATACACGGTTGGAAGCGTTGATCGTTGACGCTATTTTGCGAGGCGAGAACACCGATGCGTTACGGTCCAGGATCGCAGCCCTTGGCTGGAAAGCGCAGGAGCGATTCACCGTGATGGTGGGAAATTCGCCGTCGGAGCCCAGCGCCAGCTATGTCAGCGAGCTTCGCCGTACCGCCGGCCGCTTCGCCGAGGACGCACTGGTGGGAATCCAGGGCGACCGGCTCATCTTGATCCTTGGCGGCGTGCAGGACCGCGACACCGCCTATGTCAAGCTCAGTGAGCTCTTCGCCCCGGGGGGGGCTGTGGTTTACGGCCCGGAAGCAGGCTCGTTGCTTGAGGCGAGCAGTTCCGCCCAAGCGGCATTCGCAGGGCTGACCGCAGCCCGTGCATGGCCGTCCGCGCCACGGCCTGTTGCCGCAGACGACCTCCTCCCCGAGCGTGTCGTTTCCGGTGACGACGCCGCGCGCAGGTCACTGATCAAGAACATTTACAGGCCCCCCCTGCTGGCGGCCTCAAACGGGCTCGTGGAGACCCTGGGCACGTACTTGGAGCTCGGCCACTCGCTGGAAGCCACAGCACGCGAACTATTCGTCCATGCCAACACCGTGCGCTACCGTTTGAAGCGTGTCTGCGATGTGACAGGCTGGGATCCGCTCCTCCCCAGGGAGGCGTTTGTGCTGCAAACGGCGTTGGTGGTGGGCCGCCTTTCGGCCAACCGAAAGCCGCCGCCGAACGTCACGCGTCACGTTCACAGACTGAACCGTTGTAGACTTCCTACAAACTGACCCAGTGAGCTTGGTGTACCAAAACACCAGTGGATCACGTGGCAATTTGGAAAGCTGGATACGTGCTTGCAATCGTCTGCCCTGGACAGGGCTCCCAGACCCCCGGATTTTTGGCCCCTTGGCTGGAACTCCCCTCCGTCGAAGGCCAATTGGCCGTACTGAGCGAAATCGCAGGCATTGACCTCAAGGCCCACGGAACCACCTCGGATGAAGAGACCATCAAGGACACTGCCGTAGCGCAGCCATTGATCGTCGCCGCCGGCCTGGTTGCTGCCAAGTCCTTGTTCGATGTCGAACTCAGCACCCTTCCCGTCATCCTCGCCGGGCACTCGGTGGGCGAAATCACGGCCTCAGCCTCGCGGGCGTTCTCACCGAGGCCGAGGCCATGAGCTTCGTTCGGGAGCGGGCCAACAGCATGGCTGCAGCAGCCGCAGTGACCCCCACGGGCATGAGCGCCGTTGTGGGCGGAGACCCGGCCGAGGTCCTGTCGGCAATTACTGCCGCGGGTGCCACACCAGCCAATGTCAACGGCGCGGGACAAACAGTCGCTGCAGGTACCTTCGAGCAACTCAAGGCCTTGGCGGACAACCCGCCAGCGAAGGCCCGCGTCATACCCCCCCTCAAGGTGGCTGGCGCTTTCCATACTTCCCACATGGCACCGGCAGTCAGCGCCCTTGAGGCCCTCAAGCCGTCCCTGTCGCCGCGAAACCCGGCAGTCCCGCTGTTGTCGAACTACGATGGCAAGGAAGTCACAGAAGGGTCTGCCGCGGTCGAAAGCCTGATCGCGCAGGTCTCACGCCCGGTCCGCTGGGATCAGTGCATGGAAACCCTCGTTGAACGCGGCGTCACCGGTGTGATCGAACTTGCCCCTGCCGGCACGCTCGCAGGCTCGCCAAGCGCGGCATGCCCGGCGTCAAGACGGTTGCTGTCAAAACCCCGGAGGATCTCTCCGCGCTCTCGCACTCTTTGCTGAATTGGAGGGGGGGCAGGCATGAGCACTCCAGTACTCAACAAGGCTGCTGTCAACGAGAATGCACGCATCCTGGCATCGGCGCCTACCGGCCGGACGTCATCGTCACAAACGACGACGTGTGCCAGTGGATTGACTCCTCGGACGAGTGGATCCGCCAGCGCACCGGCATCATCACCCGTCATCGTGCAGCCGCGGATGTCAGCGTGATCGACATGGCCGAAGGCGCCGCACGTGAGGCCCTCAAGCAGGCAGGAATTGAACCGTCCCAGCTGGTGCCGTCATCGTGTCCACCGTGACACACCCCTACGCGACTCCTTCCGCTGCCGCTGCGCTTACCGACCGATTGGGCGCGACGCCGGCACCGGCCTTCGACATCTCGCCGCTGCGCAGGGTACTGCTACGGCGTGGCCCAGGCTGATGCCCTTGTCCGTTCCGGCGCTGCCGAGTACGTTCTCGTGGTCGGCGCCGAGAAACTCTCAGACGTCATCGACAACCACGAACGGACCATCTCGTTCCTCCTCGGCGACGGCGCCGGCGCTGTGGTGGTCGGCCCGTCCGATACCCCCCCTGGCATCGGACCTTCGGTCTGGGGGCTCCGATGGCAGCAAGTGGGACGCGATCGGGATGACCCACTCCTTGGAAGACGTCAAGAAACTCGGCGAATCTGCCCGCCACTCGGACGAAATCGACGACCCCCCCGCCATCCTCTCGGCGACTCAGGACGTTTGGCCCACTCTGCGCCAGGACGGCCAGACCGTTTTCCGCTGGGCAGTCTGGGAAATGGCCAAGGTAGCCCAGCAGGCTTTGGATGCCGCCGGCATCGAAGCCAGCGACCTCGCTGCTTTCGTTCCCCCACCAGGCCAACATGCGCATCATCGACGAGATGGTCAAGAAGCTCAAGCTTCCCGAATCTGTTGTCATCGGCCGCGACATCGCCCAGGCGGGAAACACGTCGGCGGCATCCATCCCCCTTGGCAACGCACCGCTTGCTTCAGGAGAACCCTGAGCTGAGCGGCGGCCTGGCACTGCAGATCGGTTTCGGTGCCGGACTGGTCTTCGGCGCCAGGTAGTGGTTCTGCCGTAGACCAGGACACGTCCCGGCTACCACCAGCCAACTGAATACGACTTACATACCCAAGCCGCAACCCGCGGTTTGCCCCCCCTTTCCGGCAGTAGCCGGTACAACAAGAAAAGGAGCCAACAATGGCTAGCAACGAAGAGATCCTGGCCGGCCTGGCTGAAATCGTCAACGAAGAAACGGGCCTTGCAACCGAAGCCGTGGAGCTGGACAAGTCCTTCACCGAGGACCTGGACATCGACTCCATCTCGATGATGACCATCGTCGTCAACGCTGAAGAGAAGTTCGGCGTTCGCATCCCGGACGAAGAGGTCAAGAACCTCAAGACCGTCGGCGACGCCGTCAGCTTCATCGCCAACGCACAGGCCTAGTCCTGACACCAGCTGTGCCGGGCCAGGATTCCTATCCTTGCCCGGCACAGCCGCAGTAACACCCATAGATTTTCATGCCTCCCCCCTGTGAACCGCGCATGCGGGATGGCTATCCGACAGAGAGTGATCGCATGGCACGCAAAGTAGTCATAACCGGTCTGGGGGGGCCACCACTCCCATCGGCGGCGACGTACCCACAATGTGGCAGAACGCGCTGAAAGGGGTCTCCGGCGCCCGCACGCTCGGCGACGAGTGGGTGGCCAAGTACGACCTCCCCCGTCCACTTTGCTGCCCGGGCCTCGACGCCGGCACTTGAGTCCTGAGCCGCGTAGAGGCCAAGCGCATGGACCCCTCCACCCAGTTTGGTGTCATTGCAGCCCGTGAGGCCTGGTCCGACTCGGGGGATTCAAGAAATCGACCACGACCGCTCGCCGTGGCATTCGCCACAGGCATCGGCGGTGTCTGGACGCTCCTCGATGCTTGGGACACGCTCAGGGACAAGGGCCCCCCCCGCAGGGTCCTGCCGATGACCGTCCCCCCCATGCTCATGCCCAACGGTGTGGCAGCGGCAGTCAGCCTCGACCTCGCGCCCGGGCCGGCGCGCACACTCCGGTCTCGGCCTGCGCTTCCGGCACCGAGGCCCTCCACCTTGGCTTGGACCTGATCCGGTCCGGCAAAGCAGACGTTGTGGTTTGCGGTGGCGCTGAAGCTGCCATCCACCCGATGCCGCTGGCCGCCTTCTCTTCCATGCAGGCCTTGTCCCGTCGCAATGACGAGCCGGAGCGCGCCTCGCGCCCCCTACGACATTGATCGCGACGGTTTCGTCATGGGCGAAGGTGCCGGTGCGCTGGTACTGGAAGCCGAGGAGCACGCCATCGCCCGCGGCGCGCGCATTTATGCCGAGCTTGCCGGAACGTCCGTGACAGCAGACGCTTACCACATCACAGCACCGGACCCTGAGGGTCTGGGCGCTACCCGCGCACTGAAGGCCGCTATGTTCGATGGGCGGATCCAGGCGGAGGACGTGGTCCACGTCAACGCGCACGCTACCTCGACTCCTGTTGGCGATAAGCCCGAGTACACGGCCCTGCGCGCCGCCCTGGGGACCCACGTGGACAACGTGGCAGTCTCGGCTACGAAGTCGCAAATGGGCCACCTCCTGGGCGCTTCAGGGGGGGCCGTTGAAGCTGTTCTGACCGTACTTGCCGTCTACGAACGTAAGGCACCGGTCACCATCAACCTCGAAAACCAGGATCCTGAGATCCCACTCGATGTTGTGACGTCTGCCCGTGACTTGCCCAGTGGCGACATCGTGGCATTGAGCAACTCCTTCGGCTTCGGTGGCCACAACGCCGTCATCGCAGTCCGGAACGTCTAAGTCCGGCTTTCACCACTGCCTCGATGAGACATGAGAAGGGCCCCACCAACAGGTGGGGGGGCCCTTCTCATTGCTATGGGAGACGTTTTTGAGTCAGTGCTCTGGATCGATTGCTGTTAACCGACTTGGTGCAACCAGCGCACGGGAGCACCTTCAGCTGCGTGGCGGAAGGGCTCGAGTTCCTCATCCCACGCTTCACCGAGCGCTAACGAGAGCTCGTGGTAAACCGCGGAGGGATCCCCCCCTGCACCGGACTCATAGGCGTAGCGGATGCGGTCCTCCGTCACCATGATATTGCCGTGCACGTCGGTGACAGCATGGAAAATACCCAGCTCGGGGGGTGTGCGACCAGCGCGCTCCATCCACCCCCCCTTGGCTAGGTTCTTCGGTCACCTCGTAGCGCAAATGGGCCCAACCCCCCCTCAGGCTGATGCCAATTGCGCTCCCGTACCTGGCGCCCCCCCGGTCCACGACAACTCCGCCCGGAACATTCCTGGCGCAGCCGGTTGAGGGGTCCACTCAAGATCGGTTCGCTTATCCACGACCGATCCGATGGCCCATTCAACATGCGGGCAAAGGGCTGTTGGGGCCGAGTGCACGAACAAGACACCGCGGGTTGTTGCAACAGACATTCCATCCTCCATAGCTGTAGGTACGTCTTCCCCCCCAACGACCTCTGCCTGGATGTTCTGCTGTTGCTGCCGGATGCCATGAAACTCATGCGGGCCCTGACAGGCTATTCAGTTTTTAGTACTACAGACGATATTGGCACAGATATAACCCTCAACCGTGAATTGAAGGTTTCCCCGTGGTGCTTTCATTTTGCCGTACGCTGCACTTTTCCGCCAGTGGCGCCCTTGAGGGGGGGCATACTCAGGCCCTCGGGTGCGCTTGTTGGTAGCTCTTCCGGAGTCGGTCCACGGACACGTGGGTATAGATCTGTGTGGTTGCCAGGCTGCTGTGACCAAGGATCTCCTGAACAGCCCGCAAATCTGCTCCTCCATCCAGCAAGTGGGTGGCCGCGCTGTGCCTGAGTGCGTGCGGCCCTGTGGCGGATGTGTCGCCCAGCGCCTGCAGCAATTGGCTGACCACTGCCCGGATTTGGCGGGGGGGATCAACACGGTTGCCACGCACGCCCAGGAACAAGGCAGGTCCGCTCGTGGCTGTTACCACTGCCTGTCGACCCCCCCGCCTGAGCCAATCGTCCACAGCAACAGCCGCTGGTACGCCGAACGGAACAGTGCGTTCCTTGTTACCCTTGCCCAGCACGCGGAGCGTACGACGATCAGGATCAAGGTCATCTATATCGAGCCCCGCTAGTTCCCCAACGCGGACTCCCGTCGCATACAAGAGTTCCACCATGGCCCTGTTGCGCAAAGCCATGGCGTCCCCGTCGGCGGCTGCAGAGTTCAGGTCATCCACCATCCGGGAGACCTGCTGTTGCTGAAGGACTCCGGGCAGGGACTTGTCCCGCTTGGGTGCCTGCAGACGGACCGCAGGGTCCGTCTGGATAAGTTCCTCCCGGAGCGCCCAGCCCGTGAACGACCTTGCAGTTGCGGCCCGGCGCGCCAACGTGGCCCGGGCCATGCCGGCCTCACTCTGCGCGCCAAGCCACCGACGCAGGGAGCCCAACTCCAATTCCCCCCCAAGTTCCTTGACTCCTTCCTGCACGGCGAAGCCAAGGAGACTCTCGACATCGGCAAGGTAGGCACGGACTGTGTGCGCAGACCTGGCACGTTCGCCCTCCAAATACCGCCGAAAGCCATCGACTGCATCTTGAAGGGGGGGTGCTGGTAGCGATTGTCCGTCCACCCTTCACACTGTGCCAGTTACCAGTACAAAGAAGGTGCATCAACATGCTTCTCCTTGACGGACTAAGCATTTTTGACCCGTTTCCATCCTCCC
The DNA here is from genome assembly GCA_001313365.1 of Paenarthrobacter nitroguajacolicus JCM 14115. Next base: position 23,261 of record BBFS01000057.1, on the reverse strand, counting down.
CCTTCCGAGCCGGCCAAACCCAGCAACCCCCAACCGACCCAGGCCGGCCCGCACGGAATCCGCGCTCAGTCCTGCCACCACAGTCAGCTTTTCCACCGAGCTGGTGGACCGGAGAGGCAGTGCGTCCAGAAGAATGAGGTCCTCCAAGGACAGGCCGTCGTGCACCGCTGCCCCTGAGTCCTTTTCCTCGCTTGTGGCTTCTCCTATGGCGCCGGCAAGCTCGGCAATTTCGCCAACGTCGGTAACACAGATTGCTCCCCCCCATCCCGGAGTAGGCGGTGACAGCCTGCCGAATTGGCACTGTGGATGGAACCCGGGACAGCAGCAACAACCCTTCCAATGGTTTCAGCATGGTGGCTGTGTTGAGGCGCCCGACCTCCAGCGTGCCTCCACTACCACCGTCACTGATGCCAAGGCGGCAATGATCCGGTTCCGTTGAAGGAACCTGTAACGGGTTGGAGCCGATCCAGGTGGTACCTCAGAGATGACAGCGCCTTGAATGGACACTGCGCGAAGAAGGTCCTCGTTACCCGATGGGTAGAAACGGTCCACACCTCCTGCCATGACTGCGATGGTGGGCACGCTGGCGACTCCGCCGCTCAAGGCTCCACGATGTGCGTGAGCGTCGATGCCATAGGCTCCACCGGAAACCACGGTATAACCGCGTTGCGCCAAGCCGTAAGCGAGATCACCTGTGACGGATGCTCCGTAATTGGTGCTGTCCCTGGAACCCACCAGGGCGATGGTTTGGCGGGCGGAGGGCAACTGCTGCTCCTGTCCCCCCCGCCACCACAAACAAAGCGGCTCCTGGAGTCCCAGGTCTGCCAACTGCTCGGGCCACAAGTCATCACCGGGGATGATCAATCTCCCACCCAAACGACGCATGGTCTCCAAATCGCGGTCCGGCGCAAGGTCGGCGACGCGCGGTGCCCATCGCCGAAGGCTGGCCGGAAGTCCTGCCCACGACGATGCTCCTCCTCCGTCAACAAGCAAGGACGAGATCTCCTGTTCCAGGGTTTGACCTGTTCTCAGCTCGCCGCTTGCAACACCCAAAGCCTCCACGGCGCCTACTGCCCTCACCAATGCGAGGCCTACGGAGTCCTGAGGTTCCATGAGCCGGGCCAATGCTGCCCTGGCTATGCGTTCTTTGTCCTGCTTCCCCAATTCGGCCACTGATGTGAATCCCTTCGTGTCGGTATTTCTCATGTCGCAGCTGCAGCTTGGCGCAGGCCCAGTGCTTGGCCTATGTGATCCATGTCCGGCGTATCGCTGTGCGCGAGATCTGCCAGCGTCCATGCCAGCCGGAGGACGCGGTCGTAGCCGCGCGCAGTGAGCGTGCCCCCGTTCCAGCGCAGTGTCCAGAATCCGGGTGGTCCCGGGAGGCAGCCGCAATTCACCCCGCAAGGTTCGCCCCCCGGCACTTGGGAATTCGTTTCAAGCCCCATGGCCAGCAGTCGCTCAAGCTGGCGTTCCCTGGCTGCCAATACACGTTCCGCGACGATGCGGGTATCCTCTTCTTCACCCGCATGGCCGAAATCGGCCAAGGACACCCGTTCAACCTGCAATTGAATATCCACGCGGTCCAACAGCGGTCCTGAGATTCGTCCGAAATACCTGCGCCGCATCATGGCCGTGCACGTGCAGTCCATGCCTTTGCCGGAGGCTTTTCCGCAGGGGCAGGGATTTGCGGCAAGTATGAGCTGAAACCGTGCCGGGTATGCCGCAGTTCCCGCTGAGCGATGGATGACCAGCTCTCCGCTCTCCAGCGGTTGACGGAGGGCATCCAGTACCCGGCGCTCATACTCCGGGGGCCTCGTCCAGGAACAACACGCCCCCCCGATGTGCACGCGAGGCCGCCCCCCCGGGCCGGGGAAGCCCTGAGCCTCCACCGATGATGGCAGCGGCGGTGGCACTGTGGTGGGGATTTTCGAAGGGCGGCCTGCGGACGAGCCGCACCGTAGACGACTGGACAGCGGCCAACGATCGGATAGCCGTAACTTCCATTGCCGCTGTGTCGGCCAAATCCGGGAGCAAGCCCGGCAAACGCTCAGCCAGCATGGTCTTGCCGGCCCCCGGCGGCCCGGTCAGCAACATGTGATGACCCCCCCGGCGGCAGCTACCTCCAGGCACGTCGCGCCTCTCCCTGCCCCCCCGACACATCGCAAAGGTCCGGCATCGTGGCTGCAACATCGTCGTCCTCGTCCGGAGCATCGGCGTCCAAGGGATTGTAATCGAGGGCGAGGTCCTTGGGATCGGCGCCAAAGTCGAAGGCAAGCCGAGCCAGCGTTTTATAACCGCGGACCTTTGCCCCCCCGGGAACAAGGGCGGCCTCCACGGCGTTGGAGTCGGCCACCACAATATCCGGATAGCCAGCCTGAACAGCGGCCATCACGGCAGGAAGTATGCCCCGTACCGGCCTCAACCTGCCGTCCAAGCCAAGCTCCGCGATGAAGACGGTTCCACCAATTTCACGGATGTCGTTGGCGGCGCGGAGCACGGCCATGGTGATGGCGAGATCGAATCCAGAGCCCCGCTTGGGGAGGGAAGCCGGAATCAGGTTGGCCGTGATCTTCCGTCTGCTCAGCGGAATCCCGGAATTCTGCGCCGCAGATCGAATGCGTTCCTTAGCCTCATTCAAGGAAGCATCAGGGAGCCCAAGGATCACAAAGTTCGGAAGAGTTTGGCCAATGTCAGCTTCGACCTCCACGATGTAGCCGTTGAGCCTACCAGGCAACGCAGTAGCTGCGTCCGACCCCCATCAGCCGACTCCCCCCCGCAGATGCTCCAGCTGCGGCTCACCGACGCCGCTATCGATCACGGACACGACATCGATGCGCCTCCGCGGGGGGCGTTGAGGTCGTGCTCCCGGCACCAAGCCGATGAGAGCCGGTGGAGACGGGCCAGCTTGGCCGCGTCCACCGCCTCAAAAGGATGTCCGTAATCCAGGCTCTTCCGGGTCTTCACCTCGGCAATTACCAAGGTGTCGCCCTCCAACGCCACAATGTCGATCTCGCCGTCGGGACACCGCCAATTGCGATCGACGATCCGCATTCCCTGGTTCTCCAGAAAACCGGCCGCCAGTGCTTCGCCGTTTCGACCAAGCAGGTCTTTTGCTCTCATGACCACCACCTCCGCTCACCAGCTTTCAGGCTGGTGGAAAGCGGCGGCAGAGACCTATGAAGCTATGTGGGTAAACCTGGCCAAAAGGTGGTTGTGGAGGACTACTCCAGGCAGAGGGAGGCGCTAGTTACCGAGATCTCCCAAATCCCCAAGTCCGCCATCCTTCGGCAGGGCCAGCTCCTCATTTCGCGGCAACTCTTCTACGTTGACGTCCTTGAACGTGATTACCCGGACGTTCTTCACGAAGCGCGCCGAGCGGTAAACGTCCCAAACCCAGGCATCCTGCAGGGTCAGGTCAAAATAGACTTCACCGTCCGCGCTGCGCGCCTGCAGGTCCACATGGTTAGCCAGGTAGAACCGCCGCTCGGTTTCCACTACATAACTGAACAGACCGACAACATCCCGGTACTCGCGGTAGAGCTGAAGCTCCATGTCGGTTTCATAGTTCTCAAGGTCCTCGGCGCTCATAGTTCCATCTTGCACTATCAGCCGGGCGGCCCGCGCCATCGAAGCCGGCGGCGCCGCTCAGGGTGACGTCAGAGGAGTTCCGGCCCAGTGAGGTTCCAGCTCGTCCGGTGGTACGCGCTTGGGCCCTGCAGCCGGATCATCTCCCGGTGGCAGAGGTGGCGTAGCCCTTGTTCTCGTTCCAGCCGTAGGCAGGAAGTTCCGAATGCAGGCCCACCATGATGCGGTCCCGGGCCACTTTGGCCAGGACGCTGGCTGCGGCAACACTGAGACAACTCATATCGGCCTTGACCTTGGTATGGACAGGCGCTTCGCACCACGGCCCCGAGTCGGGCGTATCGAAGAGAGAGGCCTGAACCTCGGGCGACAACCAGTTGTGGCTGCCATCAAGCAGCACCGCATCAGGCGTAACGCCGCCAGCCAGGATCTCGAACCAGGCGCGGGTTCCGGCCAAACGGAGCGCCGCGATGATGCCGATCCGGTCAATCTCCCGGGACGATGCGTGCCCAACGGCGGAGGCCACGGCCCAGTCCCGAACCAGTGGTTCCAGCCTGTCGCGATCCTCAGGCTTGAGCAGTTTGCTGTCCCGGACGTCTGCCAACAAGCCGTGGTTCTCGAGGTTGACCACGGCAATTCCCACACTCACAGGACCAGCCAATGCTCCCCGCCCAACCTCATCCACGCCGGCCAACAAGCGCACTCCGGAGGACAAGAAGGATCGTTCGACGTCAAGGGTAGGGAAACCCACCGGGTTCTTGGCCTTGGTGGTGGATTTCGCCGTCGTCTTGGACGCGGCTTTGACCTTCGCCTTGCCCTTCGTGCCGCTAGCCGTTGTTGCCATTACTTTGCCGGGATGCCTTACTTTGACGAGGTGCCTTCAGGGACGTCACGGAAAACGTCCTGATAGTTATCGAGGATGGTCCAGCGGTTGATCGGCCAAGCGATGACCGTGGCCTTGCCTTCGACGTCCTCAATGTTAATGAAGCCGCCATTGACTTCCTGGTGCGCCCGGGAGTCCTCTGAGTGGTTTCGGTTATCGCCCATCACCCATACCTTTCCTTCCGGAACGACGACGTCGAACGTCATGGGCGAAGGCACTTCTGCCGGGTTGATATAGGTCTCGTTGACAGGCACACCGTTGATCGAAAGACGGCCCTCTGCATCGCAGCAGGAAACTCTGTCACCCGGGAGTCCGATGATGCGCTTAACAAGGTGTTGCTCATTGTCATCAGGAGCCAAACCTACGAACTCCAGACCGTCTCCCACCCAGTCCATGGGTCCTGCCGGCTTCTTGGCCACCGGTGGCAACCAAGCCTGGGCATCCTTGAAGACCACAACGTCCCCGCGCTCAAGATCGAATGCCCGGGAACCAAGAGATTGATGAAGATGCGATCGTTGACGTCCAAGGTGCTTTCCATGGACTCGGAAGGAATGTAAAACGCCCTGAACAGGAAAGTCTTGAGAAGGAAGGACAGCACCAGCGCAATCGCCACCACTGTGACGATCTCCTTGACCCACACGAGCACCGGATTTTTGCGCGGCTTCCCTGCAGCGTGGGAGCCGCCTTCAGAATCACGGGAACGGGGCTCGTCCGCGGCATGGCGCGAGCCGGATGTGACGCCGTCGACCTGGCGCGGCTCAGCCACACCGGCGGCGGCACTTGCCGTTCCGTCCGAGAGCCGGGCGTCGTCGTCGTACCGCTCGGGATTCTCAGGAGCTTTGTCCGGCATTTACTGTCCGTTCTTCGATGATGTTTCAGCCTGCGCTGAGCGAGGCATCTCTGCAAATCTATCAAGTGGCCAAACAATCTGGACCGTCGCCCGATAACACGCTCGACCGGGACCATGCCGCCACCCGGCGCTCCCAATAGTCCACGGGAGTCAGCAGAACGCGAACGGTGGTCACCCATGAGCCATAGTCGGCCATCAGGAACTACGACGTCGAATTTCTGCGTGCTGGGCTCATCCCCCCCGCGTACAGATATGGTTCCTCAAGAATCTGACCATTGACCGTGAGATGCCCTGCTGCGTCACAGCACTGGACGTGGTCTCCCCCCGACCCCAATGACCCGCTTGACGTATGTCGTGTCACTGCCGCTAAGCCCAAACCATTGGCTTGCAGCCGACACCGCGTCAACGAATGGGCTCTGACCGCTGCTCAAGGGTGCGAAGGAACCGCGGCCGTCGAAGACCACAACGTCCCCGCGGCGGATCAGCTCGGCGCTGAAGGCAGTCCGCGAAACCAGGATCCTGTCCCCCCCTTCAACGAGGAGGGGCTCCATGGACTCGGACGGAATGTAGTAGACATCCAGCCACAAGGACCGCACCAGGCCGCTGATCGCGACGGCCAGCACCAGTGCGAGCAAAACAAAACGCCAGCCCTGTTTACGGGGGGGCTGGCGTTCTGTTGTGTCCATGACTCGTATCCCTGTTGCGTTGCGGATTGCTCCGGAACTACCGGGCACGAATCCTGGACCCGTTGCGTAAGTCGCGGGACTTACTTGGCGAAGTCGCGCTTTTCCTTGATCTTCGCAGCCTTACCGCGCAGTGCGCGCATGTAGTAAAGCTTCGCGCGGCGGACGTCACCCTTGGTGACGACCTCGATCTTGTCGATGATCGGGGAGTGTACCGGGAAGGTACGCTCTACGCCGACACCGAAGGAAACCTTGCGCACGGTGAAGGTTTCGCGAACGCCGTCACCCTGGCGGCCCAGGACGAAGCCCTGGAATACCTGGACACGGGAGTTCTTGCCTTCGATGATGTTGACGTGAACCTTGAGGGTGTCGCCCGCGCGGAACTCCGGAACATCGTTACGCAGCGAGGCTGCATCTACGCTATCGAGGATATGCATTAATCCACTCCTGGTGAACGCCACAGGTCATTCACTTTGGGTTACGGCAGACAAGCCCGGGCATGAAAGCAACCGGAAATCCCTGCCGAAGTTTCTTAGTGTCCAGCTCCGCCACTGATTGGCGTCGCCGGGTTGTCCGACTGTTGGCTGAACTCCCCCCCTGTGGCAGGTGTCAGCCCAGCAGACACAAGGGTTAATTCTGCCATAGTCGCCACCATCCGGCCAACTGCCATGACTCCCGCAACGTTCGACGGCGGAAAGTGGACTTAGTTTTCGGCGTCGCCGGCCGGCCTGGCACGGAGGCGGCCGTCAACGACGTCGTACCCAAGGTCCGCGAGGGCCGTACGGTCCGCGCGACTCAACACACCGGCGTCGAACCCCCCCTCCATCAGATCAGGCCTGCGCTCAGCCGTCCGGCGGAACTGCTCGTGGCGCCGCCACTGTGCAATTTTGCCGTGGTTACCGCTGAGGAGGATCGGGGGGGACGTCGTGTTCCCGCCACGCCGACGGTTTGGTGTACACGGGATACTCCAGGAGGCCATCGGAGTGGGACTCCTCTACCAGGGACTCGGGGGGGTTGCCAACCACACCGGGAAGGAGGCGGCCAATGGCCTCGACCATGGCCAACACGGCCACTTCTCCGCCGTTGAGGACGTAGTCACCGAGACTTACGGGCCGGACCGTGAAGTGTTCCTGCGCCCAATCGATGACGCGCTCGTCGATGCCTTCGTAGCGTCCGCAGGCGAAGACCAGCTGCTCTTCTTCGGCTAGCTCATAGGCCAAGGCCTGGTTGAACTTCTCCCCTGCCGGCGAAGGGACAATCAGCACCGGCTTGGAGCCTTCACGGGCTGCGGCAACCGATTCGAGGGCCTGCGCCCATGGCTCCGGTTTCATGACCATTCCAGCGCCGCCACCATACGGCGTGTCATCTACGGTCCGGTGCTTGTCGGTGGTGAAGGTGCGTAGATCGTGGACGTTGAGCTCCAACAACCCGTCCTGGCGGGCCTTGCCGATGAGCGAAAGCTCGAGCGGGGGCGAGGTACTCAGGAAATATGCTGACGACATCGATCCTCATTCAGGCATCATCCCCGGCGTCGTCCGTGGGCTCCTTGGGGGGGTTTTCGTCGTTGATCTCAAAGAGCCCCGTCGGCGGGGTGATAAGGATGTACCCACCCTCGACGTTGACTTCCGGAACAATTTCCTCGACGAAGGGAACCAGGATTTCCTTGCCGTTGTCGGCCTTGACCGTCAATAGATCCTGAACGGGCAGCGTGGTGAGGGCGGCAACCTTGCCCACCACTTGCGAACCTACCCGGGCCTCCAGGCCAACGAGCTCGTGCTCGTACCAGCCTCATCATCGTCTTCGTCGTCGAGTTCCTCGGTTTCGATGAAGAGCTTCGCCCCCACGAATGACCTCGGCGGCATTGCGGTCGGCAATTTCTTCGAAGCCAAGCAGGAGGATGTCCTTGTTCCACCTGGCACTGCGGATGGTCAAAGGTCCAGCGGAGGCGGGCTCAACGACGAACTCCGTTCCGGCGACGAAGCGCTCGGAGGGGGGGCATCGGTGAGAACCTGCACCGTAACCTCGCCGCGGATGCATGGGGGGGTTTGCCGATCCGGGCCACCTGGAGCTGCATGGGTTCCTCTGAATTCTTGTAATGTCCGCGCCACCGGGTGGCAACGGACAGGAAAATGTGGATAAAGCAATCCGGCCCCTCCACCATATTCGGTGAAGGGGGCCGGATCTAAGACAAGTATTGCTGAGCGCGTTACCGGCGACGGTCGGTGTCGACGACGTCGACCCTGACCTGCTCGCCACCAGCCAAGGCTGCAACCACAGTGCGCAATGCGCGTGCGGTGCGTCCCTGACGGCCGATCACCCGTCCGAGGTCCTCCTGGTGAACACGCACCTCGAGGGATTCCCCCGCGGCGGTTGTTCTTGGCACTGACCTTGACATCCTCAGGGCTGTCAACGATCCCACGGACCAAGTGCTCGAGCGCTTCTGCCAGCAACTTACTCAGCCTCGGTGGTCTCTGCTTCAGCCTCGGCCGGAGCTTCGGCTTCGTCCTTCTTGGCCTTCTTGGTGATGGCTTCCGGAATGATGACGGAACCCTTCTCCGGGGCTACGAAGGCTTCCTTCGGAGCTTTGGTCTTCAGGGTGCCTTCCTGGCCCGGCAGGCCCTTGAACTTCTGCCAGTCACCGGTGATCTTGAGGATCGCGGCAACCTGCTCGGTGGGCTGGGCGCCAACGGAAAGCCAGTACTGGGCGCGCTCGGAAGCGACCTCGATGTACGACGGCTCTTCGGTGGGGTGGTACTTGCCGATTTCTTCAATGGCACGGCCATCGCGCTTGGCGCGGGCATCCATGACGACAATGCGGTAGTACGGTGCGCGCATCTTACCGAAGCGCTTAAGGCGAATCTTTACGGCCACTTTTGTGGTCACTCCTGTTTCTGAAACGAGGTGAACCCGACGTTTTGCACCCGTGGGGGGGCGGGCCATACTTGACGGTTCGAAGGACAAGATACGAGCACGGAGAGAGGGGGGGCCGCACCGATCGAGTACCTGTCTATTGTGCCAGATGCCCGGAGCAAATACGACTCAGCCACGTCGAGCGGCGTGTTCTTGCCCACTCCCCCCGAATAAAACGTGCCGCGTGGTCCGCGTCAATGCATCATTCAGACCAGACGAAGAGTCCGGAGCGTTCCGCCTTTTCGACGTCCGTGGCGAGGGCGGCCAACTGCTGGACGTACTGGCGCGATCGGGCTGCATCAAACGGCATATCGTCCTGCGCGGCCCAGGCAGCAGCCACGTCATCGAGGACGTTCGCGTCGCCTTCGCTTTCATAGGTGAGCAGTTCGGCCAACGCCCTCACCATGGCTTCAGGAACCCCAAGAAGGGCATCACTGGTGACATCAACCAGGGCAAGCTCATAGTCAGCTCCGGCGGCGTGGACAGCTTGTCCTGCGAGGTCGCCCAACTGCTCCACCTCGAAGTCGGTGATTCCCTCAATCCTCACGGCGGGGGGGCCGGTTACATCGGCACCCTTTCAAGGGCAGCTGCCGCTTGAGTGCTTCATCGTGGGTGGCTACAAAAATTTCGGCAAAGCCATGGAGAGTACTCTCATTCCTTCGTGCTGACGGGGGGGCGGCGGCACGAATCCGAATGGCTCCGTGCCGTCACTGCCCAGCCTAGTGCAGGAGAAGCGGCAAGCTGCTAGCGGACGGCAACCCGCAGCTTGTTCCGCCAAGGTCCTCAAACTGAAGCTCAGCCCCGGTGTGCTGATGCTGCACTCCTGCAACCTTCAGGCGATCCGCCAACGCTGCGACGTCGTCACTTCCGGGCACTTCGATCAGAACCTCCCCCCCGAGTCCGAGCGTGTCCTTTCGGGGGCCGGCACCGCGGCTGTTCCAGACGTTCATGGCCATGTGATGGTGGTAGCCGCCGGCGGAAACGAACAACGCCTGGCCATGCCAGCCTGCGGTCCGCTCGAAGCCGAGGGTCTCCACATAGAACTTTTGCGCAGTTTCGACGTCGCCCACCTGCAGGTGCACGTGCCCGATCCCGGCAGCGGCCTCGCGTTGACCCGTCACGGCAGCTTCACTCAGGTGCTGCTGGAGGAAGCGCTGCGGGGGCAAGGCCACATTGTCCATCACAACATTGCTGCCGTCCCACTGCCAGAGCTCACGCGGCTTGTCGTAGTAAAGCTCAATTCCGTTGCCTTCGGGGTCAGTGAAGTAGAACGCTTCGCTCACCAGGTGGTCGGCGCTGCCTGCGAAAGCACGAGGTTCGTACTCCGCCGCCGTAGCAATAGTCGCGGCCAGCGACGGCTGATCCTGGAACAGGATTGCTGTGTGGAACAGACCGGCCTCTCCCCCCCGCCCGGGAACCTGCAGTCCCGCAGCGGGGGCAAGGTGGACAACGGGCTTGGCTACGCGTCCGAGGTACAGGCCACCATCCTGCTCAGCCACGACTTCCAGGCCAAGTGCTCGCTGATAGTAGTCGCTCATGACCTTCATGTCGCCCACCTTGAGCATGACGGTGCCCATGGTGAGTTCGGCAGGCAGAAGATCCCGGCTGAATGATGAGGTCATGTGAAGCTCCCGGTTCTGAGGTGGCCGCGCATCGGCACCTTCTTACCTATCTAAATTACTTGAAGCTTCAATTTATTCCTAACGAACGACATTACCCCCCCTGAGCACGACATGTTTGAGCGCCGCGATGGTACCCGGATGACGGCGCGGATCGTCACTGCACAGCACGACGTCGGCACTTGCGCCTTCGCTGATGCCCTCGACTCCCAGCCACTCACGGGCGCCCCAGGCGGCGGCGTGCAGGACCGCCGCCGGCGGAAGGCCGGCGTCGTGGAGTTCCATCACTTCGTCCGCAATCCTGCCGTGTTTGATCACGCTGCCGGCGTCGGTACCGGCATAGACGGAAACCCCCCCGCTTCGAAGGCCTCCAGCACACGCTCGCGACGACGCTCCCAGAGACGCATCATGTGGTCCGCGTACTCCGGAAACTTCGGCGCTGCCTGGGCTGCGATATCCGGGAAGGTAGCGATGTTGACCAGGGTGGGGGACGATGGCACTGACTGTTCCACCAAACGGGGGAAGGTGCCGCGGAAGGAGGCCGGTGGCGTGCTCTATGCAGTCGATATTGGCGTCGAGCATGTCATCGATGGTGTCCTCGCCGAAACAATGCGCGGTGACCCTTGCTCCCTCATCGTGGGCCGCGGAAATGGCTTCCTTGACGGTCTTCGCGGGGGGAACGAGGCAGCGAGGTCTCCAACACTGCGATCGATCCAGTCGCCCACAAGTTTTACCCAGCCATCTCCGTCACGGGCTTCCTTTCGGACCGTTTCCACTAGTTCCCGCGGCTCAATTTCATGACCCAAACCGCGAAGATAACGCCGACTCCGGGCGATATGCGACCCGACCTGATCAGTCGCGGCAGGTCCGTTCGTTGCTGCACCCAGCGGGTGTCGGCGGGCGATCCGCAATCGCGGATCAGCAGCGTTCCGGCGTCGAGGTCTGCCTGGGCCTGGGCGAGCGTTGCCTGTTCATCCACCGCTCCTCCAAGGCCGAGTCCGATGTGACAGTGGGCATCAACCAAACCTGGCAGGACCCAGCCATCCAATATCCTGTCCGGCGTCGCACCGGGACGCTCAAACGTCAGTATGCCGTCTACGGACCACAGCCCATGGCGCTCTTCGTCTGCCGATACGAGCGCAGGTCCGCTGAATTCGATGATGTTGGCCATGGCAAAAGCGTAGCGGGGGCGGCGTGTTGGAGCCTGGTGCCTGCATGTGACTGGGAGCCCGTCGGGAGCTGTGGTAGCTTCGTCTACGACCACACGGGGGGGCCCCTGCAGGGGCTGAGATCGGACTGACGCAGTCTGCGACCGTTGAACCTGTCCGGGTAATGCCGGCGAAGGAAGTGAGTATTCCCTTGAGCACCACAGAAACACAGCACAGCCCTGCCCAAAACCAGACGAATACTGTCCAAAATACGGCGGAAACTGTAACGCAATCCCTGAAGTCCCATTCGTTGGCTTGGCTGGAAGACCCAGGTAACGGCATACGGGTCCCCGTCACGGAGATCGCCTTGGAGCCTTCTCCCAATGGGCAAGCAAACAAGCCTCTGCAGGTATACCGAACAGCGGGACCCGGAAGCGATCCCGTGGTGGGCCTGGAGCCTTTCCGTGCACCATGGATCGAATCCCGCGGAGACACGGAGGCTTATTCGGGGGCGGGAAAGGAACCTGCTCGACGACGGTAAGTCCGCGGTTCGGCGTGGAGCCGCGTCAGCGGAGTGGAAGGGTGCGCAACCGGTGCCGCGCCGCGCCGTCGCGGGTAAGACCGTCACGCAAATGCACTACGCGAAACAAGGCGTCGTGACTCCGGAGATGCAGTTCGTTGCGTTGCGGGAGAACTGTGACGTTGAGCTGGTCCGCAGCGAAGTCGCCGCGGGAAGGGCAATTATTCCGAACAACATCAACCACCCTGAATCCGAGCCGATGATCATTGGCAAGGCATTCTTGGTCAAGATCAACGCCAACATCGGCAACTCGGCAGTCACCAGCTCCATTGCAGAGGAAGTGGACAAACTGCAGTGGGCAGCCCAGTGGGGGCGCTGACACGGTGATGGACCTCTCCACCGGAGATGACATCCACACCACTCGCGAGTGGATCATCCGCAACTCGCCCGTTCCGATCGGAACAGTGCCAATTTACCAGGCACTTGAGAAGGTAAACGGGGGGGAGGCCAACCAGCTGACGTGGGAGATCTTCCGCGATACCGTGATCGAGCAATGCGAGCAGGGTGTGGACTATATGACCATTCACGCTGGCGTTCTGCTGAGGTACGTGCCCTTGACCGCCAACCGCGTCACGGGCATCGTTTCCCGCGGCGGATCGATTATGGCCGGATGGTGCCTGGCACACCACCAGGAGAACTTCCTCTACACGCACTTTGACGAGTTGTGCGAAATCTTCGCCAAATACGATGTCGCGTTCTCCCTGGGTGACGGTCTCCGCCCGGGTTCCATCGCCGACGCAACGACGCCGCGCAGTTCGCCGAGCTTGATACGCTCGCGGAGCTGACGCAGCGGGCGTGGGATTTCGACGTCCAGGTCATGGTGGAGGGACCCGGGCATATTCCCTTCCATCTGGTGCGGGAAAATGTGGAGCGTCAGCAGGAACTCTGCAAGGGTGCGCCGTTCTACACGTTGGGGGGGCCGCTGGTTACCGATATCGCCCCCCCCGGCTATGACCACATCACGTCAGCAATCGGCGCCACGGAAATTGCCCGCTACGGCACCGCGATGCTCTGCTACGTGACGCCCAAGGAGCATCTGGGGGCTTCCCAACAAGGACGACGTCAAGACCGGTGTCATCACGTATAAGATCGCGGCTCACGCAGCGGACCTCGCCAAGGGACATCCGGGGGCCCATGAGCGAGATGATGCTCTTTCCAAGGCACGGTTCGAGTTCCGCTGGAGGGACCAGTTCGCTTTGTCCCTTGACCCGGTCACGGCAGAATCCTTCCACGACGAGACCCTGCCCGCCGAGCCGGCAAAGACCGCGCATTTCTGCTCCATGTGCGGCCCCCCCAAGTTCTGTTCGATGCGCATCAGCCAGGACATCCGTGACGAGTATGGTTCGGCAGAGTCGCAGGCGGCAATCGCCGGGATGTACAGCGGGATGCGGGAAAAGAGCGAGGAGTTCCTGGCCTCCGGCGGAAAGGTCTACCTGCCGGAACTTCAGGTCCCAACGAACTTAAACGGAAGCAGTTCAGGAAGCCTGAGCTGACATGGCTCGTCCGACGTCCGCGATGAATGAGCGGATTGCCTGATCGCCATCAACTGAATCCTGGGGCCGGTGTCCACCCGCTGCCACGCGGCGGAGGGCGCCGGTCTCCTGGAGATAGCCGGCGATTTCCTCGTACAGGGGCTCCCAACCGCCAGTGAGAACCAGCGTGGGAACGCCCGGCACAATGTGAAGCGGAGCCTCCCATGGCGGTGCTTGGAGCCGGAGCCTGTGTGCTGACCGCCGCGCCTCCGGAGTGTCCAGTCCGCCGGTCTCGGCGGAGAAAGCACGCCGGTAAAACTCACGCTGGTAATCGGCGTCGTTGAGCTGGTTTCGCACGTCGAACAGCGGTTCCATGAGGGCCCGATAGGAAGCAGTCGCCGGAAGCTCAGCGGTCAGGGACAAACAGGACGGCTCTACCAAGCAAAGTGAGTGCACCAAGTCCGGGCGCTCGACGGCTGCCAGCATGGCGGAAATTGCACCTTGTTCATGGGCAACGATGTGACCGCCGCCGGAATCGACCAACGCATTGATCAGAATGGCGACGTCCGCCGCCACGTTGGATTCCACCGGTTCGGCCATAGCGTCAAAGCCGTGCCGCCGGAGGAAGAGTGCATCATAAGCAAGGGCCATGCCATGCTGCTTCGGCCATGCCGCAGCACCGAAACTTCCCAGGCCATGGACGAAGACTACGCGCTGCTTATGCATTGGTTCAGCCTATTCCACGGCTCTGACATCCCAACTGCGACGCGGTTGGGATGTCAGCCACGGACTACTTGCAGGAACTTGTCGAAGCCCTTGGGGAGGTTGAGCGATGAGGGATCGAAGTCTGCTGCGCCTTGGCCGAAAGCCGCGCCTGTGGGGGGGGCTGCCGAGGCTGCATTTGCCCGCTTGGCTTCGGCATCCCGCAGCTCTTGGGCTGCTTGGCAGGGTTGCCCGAGCGCGCCTTCTTCTTGGGAGCGTTCTTGCCGCCCTTGCGTCCGCCGCCGGGGCCGCCAAGGCAGGCATCCCGGGCATACCCGGCATGCCACCGCCCTGAGCGAGCTTCTTCATCATCTTCTGGGCCTGGGCGAACCGCTCCAGCAGGCCGTTGACCTCAGACACGTGTACACCGGAACCCCTGGCGATACGTGCGCGGCGGGAACCGTTGATGATCTTCGGAGCCACACGCTCGTGCGGAGTCATGGAGCGGACAATCGCCTCGACGCGGTCGATCTCTTTTTCGTCGAAGTTCTCCAGTTGCTGCCGGATGTTTTGCGCACCCGGCATCATCATGAGCATCTTCTTCATGGAGCCCATGTTGCGGATCTGCTGCATCTGGGCGAGGAAGTCGTCCAGGGTGAAGTCTTCCTGGTCAGCGAACTTCTTCGCCATCCGGGCGGCTTCGTCTTTGTCCCACGCCTTCTCAGCCTGTTCGATCAGGGTGAGGACGTCACCCATGTCCAGGATGCGGGAGGCCATGCGGTCCGGGTGGAACAGTTCGAAATCGTCCAGGTCTTCACCGGTGGACGCGAACATGACCGGCTTACCGGTCACGGACGCTACCGAAAGCGCGGCACCACCGCGGGCGTCGCCGTCGAGCTTGGAGAGCACGATACCCGTGAAGTTGACGCCTCATCAAACGCCATCGCCGTGTTGACGGCATCCTGGCCAATCATTGAGTCGATGACGAAAAGGACTTCGTTGGGGATGATCGCCTGACGGATGCGGCGGGCTGATCCATCATCTCGGCGTCGACGCCAAGGCGGCCGGCGGTGTCAACGATCACGACGTCGTGCAGCTTCTGGCGCGCTTCCTCGACGCGGCCTTGGCTACGGCTACCGGGTCACCGGCAGGGTGCTCGAGCTCGGACGTAGCGCCGGGGGTGCGGAGCGAACACGGGGGACGCCCGCGCGCTGACCAACAACCTGGAGCTGGGTCACTGCATTGGGTCGCTGGAGGTCACAGGCCACCAGCATGGGGCTGTGGCCCTGGGCCTTGAGCCACTTGGACAGCTTGCCGGCGAGGGTGGTCTTACCGGCACCTTGGAGGCCGGCAAGCATGATGATGGTGGGGGCCGGTCTTGGCCAGGCGGATGCGGCGGGTTTCGCCACCGAGGATCTCCTTGAGTTCCTCGTTGACGATCTTCACGATCTGCTGGCTCGGGTTCAGTGCTCCCGAGACTTCGGCGCCCAACGCACGTTCGCGGATACGCCCAGTGAACTCGCGGACCACGGATACGGCAACGTCCGCATCCAGCAAGGCACGGCGAATCTCGCGAACGGTGGCATCGACATCAGCTCGGTGAGGCGGCCCTTGCCACGAAGGTTCTTGAAGGTTGCTGTCAACCGGTCAGAGAGTGAATTGAACACGCGCCGTGCACTTCTTTCGATGGTCTACGAATGGCGGCCAATGCGGCACGCCATAGTCTTGACGATTCTTGCCCCCCCGGCAAATATGTCTCAACTACGGGACTCGACTATCTAGGTACCAAGTCGCACCTGCAAGATGGCATGCTGGCACAGTGACCAGCAAAACAACTGTAAAAACGTTGCTCATCCTCGGCGCGTCCGGGGACCTGACAGGCAGGCTGCTCCTGCCCGGACTTGCCGGACTCCTGCTTCCGGCCGGCGCCCGGACTTCGGCTGGTCGGGGCGGGTTCCGACCCTTGGTCCCCCCCTGAACAGTGGCAGGAACGGGTTCATGGCGCCTTTGCTGCGGCGTCGGATGCAGCCGACGCCGGAGGCCGCACTGCTCTGGCTGGTGTAGCCGCAGCAACCGAATACCATCAGCTCGATGTCACGGCAGACGGGCCTCTGGCGGAGTTGCTGGCCGGGTTGGAGGGCCCGATTGCATCTACTTCGCCCTGCCGCCGCACATCAGCCAGAAGGCCTGCGAGGTTCTCCACAAGGATCAGCTGCCCGCGGGAACACGCTTGGTGATGGAGAAGCCATTCGGTTCGGGAACAGAATCTGCGCATGAGCTGAACAAGACGCTGGCCGCACTGGTGCCCGAGGACCACATCCACCGCGTGGACCATTTCCTGGGCAAAGCCACGGTGCTGAACATCCTGGGACTTCGTTTCGCCAACAGGTTCCTGGAACCGGTGTGGAACCGCGATCACATCGAGAAAGTGGAAGTCATCTTTGACGAGGACCTGGCACTCGAGGGCCGCGCCCGGTACTACGACACTGCCGGGGGGCCCTCCGCGACATGATCCAGAGCCACCTCCTGCACATCATGGCTTTCCTGGCCATCGACGCGCCGGCCACCATCGAAGAACGGGACCTGCGCGACGCCGTGGCGACGGTCCTGCGAGCCAGCAGCATCAAAGCCCCGTACACCGATTCCACACGCCGGGCCCGATACACCACGGGAACCCTCGGAGAACGAACGGTGCCGGATTACGCTGCCGAGGAAGGCGTGGACCCGGCCCGCAACACTGAAACCCTTGCAGAGGTCCGGGTGGACATCGATAACTGGCGTTGGAAGGGTGTCCCGTTCATCCTTCGCTCCGGCAAAGCCATGGGACGCCGACGCAAGGAGGCCGTGATCACCTTCCGTCCTGTCCCCCCACCTGCCCAAAGGATTTTCGGGCGTGGACTCCCCCAACCAGCTGCGGATCGGTTTCGGTCCGGACGTGCTCCAACTCGACGTCGACGTGAACGGCCCCGGCGACATCTTCACGCTGGACCGCGCTAGTTTGGTGACCCAGCTCAACGCAGCCGGCATGCTGCCTTATGGAGAGGTGCTGGAGGGCATCCTCAACGGCGACCCGTTGTTGTCCGTTCGGGGGGGCGATACTGCCGAAGACTGCTGGCGGATCATCGAGCCTGCTCTTCGCGCCTGGGAGGGCGGCGACGTCCCGCTTCAGGAGTACGACGCCGGCAGCGCCGGGCCGGCGGACTGGCCCACCGTCGTCGAAGACTAAAGAAGGTGTGAAGGATAGACACTGCCAACACCGCAAGCGGGCCGGGTACCTTGAACTGGTACGGCCCGCTGTGTGTGACTGAAGGACTTAGATTGCGGCTGCGCCGCGCTCCCCCGGTCCTGACCCGGACTGCTTCGTAGACATCCACGGTCCACACCTTGCCGTCACCGGCGCGGCCTGTGTTTGAGCTGGCGATGAGGACATCCAGGATGTCGTCTGCCTGCTCATCCGTGGCGAGGACCTCGATTCGGATCTTGGGCAGCAGGTCCACGTTGTACTCGGCTCCGCGATACACCTCCGTGTAGCCGCGCTGACGGCCGTAGCCACTGGCCGCGCTGACCGTCAGGCCCTGGACCCCGTACGACTCGAGGCCTTCCCGGACTGCTTCAAGCTTTTCGGGACGGACGATCGCTGTAATGAGCTTCATGCCTGGACACTCTCCTTGCCTTCTGCGGGGGTCTTGGCTGCGGCGGGGTCGGACTTTCCAGTCACTGCATTGTGCAGCGGCTGGAAGCTGCCACCGTGGCCATTGACGCCGAACTCGTATGCCGTCTCAGCGTGGAGGCTGAGGTCGACGCCAACATTCTCCTGCTCCGTGGAGACCCTGAAGCCCATGGTCTTGTGGATGGCGAAGGCAATGATGGCGGTCATGATGGCGGAGAACGCGATGGCGATGCCGGCCGCTGCGAGCTGTGCCCACATCTGCGTCATGCCGCCGCCGTAGAAGAGGCCGCCACCGACTCCGTCAGTGGACTTGGCGATGAAGCAAGGGCCACGGTGCCGATAATGCCGGAGACGAGGTGGACGCCAACTACGTCCAAGGAGTCATCGAAGCCCCCAACGGAACTTCAGGCCAACTGCCAGGGCAGAGGCAACGCCTGCAACTACGCCCAGGCCGAGGGCGCCAATGGGATCTACGTTTGCGCAGGCCGGTGATGGCTACAAGCCCGGCTACAACACCGGACGCTGCGCCGAGCGACGTCGGGTGGCCGTCACGAATGCGTTCGGTGATGAGCCAGCCGATCATGGCTGCTGCAGGGGGGGCTGCCAGGGTGTTGATCCAGATCAGGCCCGCCTGTTCCGCGGTGGTTGCAGCGCCGCCGTTGAAACCGAACCAGCCGAACCAGAGAATCGCAGCGCCGAGCATCACGAACGGGATGTTGTGGGGGGGGCGGTGGTTCGGGTCCTTGCCGAATCCGCGGCGGTTACCGATGATGAGGACCAGAACGAGTGCCGCGACACCCGCGTTGATGTGGACTACGGTGCCGCCGGCAAAGTCGATGGCCGGGCCGAGGGCCTTGCCAATGGCGCCTTCGGGACCGAACAGGCCGCCGCCCCCCCAGACCATGTAGGCCAGCGGGCAGTAAACCAGGGTGACCCAGACCGGAACGAAGATGCTCCAGGCGCCGAACTTGGCGCGGTCTGCGATTGCGCCGCTGATAAGGCGACGGTGATGATGGCGAAGGTGGCTGCGTAGCCGATCTTGATCATCGCGTCCGGCGTGGTTTCAACTCCGGCAAGACCGAAGGCAGCAAAGGGGTTGCCCACAATCTGCATGAAACCTTCACCGGAGCTCATGGAAGCGCCCCCACAGCACCCAGACGACGCCCACGATGCCGATGGAGATGAAGCTCATCATCATCATGTTCAGGGCTGCTTTGGCGCGTGTCATGCCGCCGTAGAAAAATGCCAGACCAGGTGTCATGAACAGCACAAGCGCCGCCGCCACCATGACCCATACGTGACCTGCGGTAAGTTCCATGGTGCACGTTCCTCTCTTGCTAGATCTGCGGTTCAACCGCTGTCCTGACGCCGTTTGCGTCCTGCTTAAGAGTTTTGTGCCGCCGTGTTTCACCTGCGCAGGTTTTACATTGCGGGCTCGTTACAACAACCTCCCCCAACGTAAATGGTGCATATCCCCCGGTGTTACGGATATGTTTCAGGCGTCGGACTTCACCGGAAATAGCCGGTTTTGGACCACACGCACCTCGATATCCCGGAAGTAACACCAGAAATCCCACCAGAAGGACCAGCACCGTATGACCGAGTCGCCCAGATCCGTCAAAGCCCCCCCAAGGATCAGCCGGATAAGGCTCCCCCCCTTCCGCGCGACATCAAGGTGATGTTGGCTGCAGCGTTCCTGATCGCCCTGGGCTTTGGCTTGGTGGCCCCCCCGTACTGCCGCAGTTCGCTACGACGTTCGATGTTGGCGCCACGGCCGCCGCGGTGATCGTCAGCATCTTCGCGTTCATGCGGTTGGTCTTCGCCCCTGCAGGCGGCGCCTTGATTGGACGGTTCGGTGAGCGGAACGTCTACGTCACCGGTTTGTTGATCGTGGCCGTCTCCACCGCGGCATGCGCTTTCGCGCAGGACTATTGGCAACTATTGATCTTCCGGGGGGCCTCGGAGGGGCCGGCTCTGTGATGTTCACCGTTGCCGCCATGGGACTGCTCATCCGCCTCGCACCGCCCGAACGTCGGGGGGGCCGCGTGTCCGGGGGGGCTTACGCCTCCGCATTCCTGATCGGAAGCGTCCTGGGTCCTGTCGTGGGCGGTTTGCTGGCAGCTTCGGCCTCCGGGTACCGTTCCTTGCCTACGCAGGAGCGTTGTTGGTGGCGGCTTGGTGGTGCGCACCATGCTCAGCGGAGAAGGCAACGCGGCCGAGAACGCTACACCTGCCCCCCCGGCCATGACGCTCAAGGAAGCCCTGGCGGACTCCGCTTACCGCGCCGCCATATTTTCGAGCTTTGGCAACGGCTGGGTGACCTTCGGCGTCCGAATGGCCACCATCCCGCTGTTCGCCGTTGCCGTCCTGCAGTCAGCGCCCGAGACCGCTGCCTGGCACTGGCCATTTTTGCTGTGGGCAACGCCCTTGCCCTGACATTCAGCGGTCGGCTCGCAGACGCTTGGGGGACGTAAGCCCCCCCTGCTCATCCCAGGCTTGCTCATCACGGGCGCAGCCACCGGCGTTATAGGACTCACCACCGACCTGACTGCATTCCTCATCGCATCCGCAGTGGCGGGTTTCGGCTCCGGATTGCTGGGCCCGGCGCAACAAGCCGCCGTCGCGGATGTCATCGGTCGCGGCCGCTCGGGAGGGAAAGTACTCGCCATCTTCCAGATGGCGGCCGACACGGGCGCGATTGTCGGTCCGATTGTGGCCGGTCTGCTTGCTGACCGCCTCGGCTACGGATGGGCGTTCGGCATCACCGGAGGAGTGCTCATCCTCACCGCAGTGGCATGGCTGCCGGCGCGCGAACCCTCAAAGCACTCCCCCTCCGGTGACGACGTTAGTTGAGCAGTGCGTCCACGAAGCTCTCGGCGTCAAACGGTGCGAGGTCGTCCGGGCCTTCACCCAAGCCAATGAGCTTCACCGGGACGCCCAGTGACTTCTGAATGGCCACGACGATGCCGCCCTTGGCGGTTCCATCCAGCTTGGTCAGCACGATGCCGGTGATGTTCACCACCTCCGCGAAGACGCGGGCCTGGTTGAGGCCGTTCTGTCCGGTGGTGGCGTCCAGGACCAGCAGGACTTCATCAACTTCGGCCAGCTTCTCAATAACGCGCTTGACCTTGCCAAGCTCATCCATCAAACCGGTCTTGTTCTGCAGGCGTCCTGCGGTGTCAACCATGACCACATCGACTTCCTGATCGATACCGGCCTTCACGCTTCGTAGGCCACAGACGCGGGATCGGCGCCGTCGATGTCGGACTTGACCGTGGGCACGCCCACGCGCTGTCCCCCACGTGGCCAACTGCTCCGCAGCAGCTGCGCGGAAAGTGTCAGCGGCGCCCAACAGGACATCCTTGTCTTCGGCCACCAGCACACGTGCCAGCTTGCCTACTGTGGTGGTCTTGCCAACGCCGTTCACGCCAACAACCAGCACGACGGCGGGACGGTCAGCTTTGCGCTCGACGTTCAAGGAGCGATCCATGGAGGGATCGACCAGCTTGATGAGCTCCTCACGGAGCATTGCCTTGACGTCCTCGGGGCTGCGCGTGCCCAGCACCTTGACGCGCTCACGCAGTGCATCGACCAGCTGCATGGTGGGTTCGGTGCCAAGATCGGCCAGGAGGAGGGTCTCCTCCACCTCGTCCCAGACGTTTTCATCGATCTTGTCGCCCGACAGCAGAGCCAGGAGCCTTTGCCCAGGATGTTGTTGGACTTGATCAAACGCGCGCGGAGGCGGGTGAGCCTGCCTTCCACCGGCGCCGGAGTATCAATCGCGATGGTTTCGAGCCCGGCGGCGTCATCCGGGACATCCGTATCCTCCACGGTCCCGTCGAAGGTCGGGGGGGCCGGAGCGGTCACCGCATCCGGGCGGTCCTCCACAAGGGTTCCGCCGCCTGCTGCTGGTGACTGGACGGGATCGTTCGCGTCGCGTGTTCCGGGGTACTTGGCTCCGGTCTTCCGGGCTTTCATCAGTACCGGCACGAGTCCGCCGACCACTACGAGCGCAGCGAGAATGGACAGAATTATGGGTAGGAAATCGTTCACTCCCCTACCTTCTCATAAAGCTATGCCCCGGCACCGAGCCTCTGGCTGATGACCGTAGAGACGCCGTCGCCCCCCCTCATGGTGACTCCGTAAAGCGCATCCGCCACTTCCATGGTGCGCTTCTGGTGGGTGATCACGATCAACTGGCTGGACTCGCGTAGTTCCTCGAAGATGGTGATGAGCCTGCCCAGGTTGGTATCGTCCAACGCCGCCTCCACCTCGTCCATGACATAGAACGGTGAGGGCCGGGCTTTGAAGATGGCCACCAGCAGCGCCACTGCCGTGAGTGAGCGCTCCCCGCCGGAGAGCAGCGAAAGCCTCTTGATTTTCTTTCCCGCAGGCCGGGCTTCTACTTCAATTCCCGTGTTCAGCATGTCGTCAGGGTCCGTGAGCACCAACCTGCCTCACCACCGGGAAAGAGCCGGGCAAAGACGTGGTCGAACTGGGCTGAAGTATCAGCAAAAGCCTCAGTGAATACCTGCTGGACACGGTTGTCCACCTCTTTGATGATGTCCAGCAGGTCTTTGCGGCTGGATTTCAAGTCCTCGAGTTGCGAGCTAAGGAACTGATGCCGTTCTTCCAGGGCGGCGAACTCTTCCAACGCGAGCGGGTTTACTTTGCCCAGCGCCGCGAGTTCCCGCTCGGCCTTCTTGAGCCTCTTCTCCTGTTCCGCCCGGACGAACGGAACTCCCTCAATGATGGCCTCGCCATTCTCATCAACAGGCGCCCGCAGTTCAGCCACTTATCGGTGGTGGCTCCAGGAGGCAACGGAACCGGTTGATCGGGACCGTAATCTGCGATGAGTTGTTCAGCGGAGAGGCCCAGTTCTTCGATGGACCGCGTCTCCAGGGCCTCGATACGGAGACGCTGCTGTGTCCGGGCCATCTCGTCCCGGTGGACGGAGTCGGTAAGTTGGGCAAGCTCCCGGGCCAAGGCATCGTTACCAGTGCGGACCTCGGTGAGTTCTTTCTCCAGCTGCTCCCGCTTTTGCTCGGCAAGGTCACGATCATGGCCCGCCAAATCCACCGAAATATCGATGAACCGGAGGGTCTGCTCCACCGCTGACGCGACTGCCGCGGCACGCTGGGCCTGGGGCGCGTCGGCGTTGG
>BBFS01000056.1 GCA_001313365.1 Paenarthrobacter nitroguajacolicus JCM 14115 | reverse complement strand
GGCCGGGAGCGCCTCCGAAGCGGAGCGGTGCCTCGTGGCCGCCGGAGTTGACCCCCCACAGCGCGCGGCGAGGTCCTGGACATCCATGCCTACGTCAAGATCGCCGAAGCCCGCCACCCCCCCGTGGACGCATGAACCGGGTAACCGCAAGCCAAGCAGCCTCCCGTTCGTGGGGGATCGCTTTCATGCCCGCACGGTTCGCGTCAAAGCCCCCCCGGGCAAGATCAACGTCTCCCTGAGCGTAGGACCGTTGCGGCCCGACGGATACCATTCGGTGGCCAGCGTGTACCTCGCCGTCTCCCTCTACGAGGAAGTGGCGGCCACAAGTACTGAGGCTGAAGGAATCACTGTCAGCATCAGCCCGGACAGCACACTGGACCTGGACGGCGTGGACATCCCCTTGGACGAGCGCAATCTCGCCTACAAGGCTGCGGCTATCATGGCTGAAATGTCCGAGAAACCAACTGGCGTGCACTTGGAAATCACCAAGCGTGTCCCCCGTGGCTGGTGGAATGGGCGGTGGCTCTGCAGACGCCGCCGCCACGCTGCTGGCCTGCGATGCGCTCTGGAACAGCGGCCTCTCACGAGAGGAACTGGCACACCTTGCGCCGAGTTGGCGCAGACGTGCCGTTCTCGCTCCTGGGAGGCACCGCCGTCGGGCTTGGCGTTGGAGATAAACTCTCGCCCGCGCTGGCCAAGGCGCAAATGGATTGGGTGCTGGTTTTTGCCGATTACGGGCTGTCCACCCCTGACGTGTTCCGAACCCTCGACGGCTTCGGGACTCAGAAGGCGTGGAGATTCCCGAGCCCGTCGACGTGGACCCCACCATCCTCCAAGCCCTGCGGAACGGTGACCCCGAAACCCTCAGCCGCGTGCTGATCAACGACCTCCAGCGGGCCTCCATTACGCTCGCACCCCAGCTTCGCGACACCATCGGACTGGGTGAAGCGCGCGGTGCCCTTGCCGGCATGGTGTCCGGCTCGGGACCCACCATCGCCCTGCTTGCCAGGGATTCTGTCTCAGCTAAGGTCCTTGCTGAAGAGCTGGGCCACCGCGGACACACTGCCTTGGCGGTCCACGGCCCGGTGCCCGGCGCCCGGATTATCTCCGATACCCTCCTGTAGTACCCCCGCATTCCAGCAGTAGAAAGTAGTACCCATTGGCCCACCTGCTTGGCGGCGAAAACCTCACCGTTTCGTTCGCGACCCGCACTGTCCTCGACGGCGTCACCCTCGGTTTGGAGGATGGCGACCGCATCGGCATGGTGGGCCGCAACGGTGACGGTAAATCGACACTCATGCGCCTGCTCGCCTTGCGTTCGACGCCCGACTCGGGCCGCGTCACCAAGCGCGGAGACGTCAACGTCGGCTACCTGGACCAAGGCGACGTGCTCGACGGCGACCTGACAGTAGGCGCTGCGATTGTCGGTGACCGCGCGGATCACGAATGGGCGGCCAACGCCAAGATCCGCGAAGTCATGGGCGGACTGGTGGGCGACGTCGACTGGCACGCCAACGTCCATGCTCTATCCGGCGGCCAGAAGCGCCGTGTTGCGCTGGCCAAACTCCTCATCGAAGACCACGACGTCATCATGCTTGACGAACCCACCAACCACCTCGACGTTGAGGGCGTCGCCTGGTTGGCCCGGCACCTCAAGACGCGTTGGCGCGCCAACCAGGGCGCCTTCCTGGTGGTCACCCACGACCGCTGGTTCCTCGACGAAGTCTGCAACTACACCTGGGAAGTCCACGACGCATGGTGGACATGTTCGACGGCGGGTACGCAGCCTACGTTTTGGCGCGCGCCGAGCGCGACCGTATGGCCGCCGTCGTCGAAGGTAAACGCCAGCAGCTCGTCAAAAAGGAACTGGCGTGGCTTCGGCGTGGCGCACCTGCACGAACCGCGAAGCCCAAGTTCCGCATCGAAGCTGCCAACGACCTCATCGCCGACGTACCCGATCCCCCCCGCGACTCCGTGGCCCTCAGCAAAATGGCCACCGCACGCTTGGGCAAGGATGTGCTGGACCTCGAGAACGTCACCCTTGACTTCCTCGACGGCGAGGACGGACAGAAGCTCTTCGACAACATCACCCTCCGGCTTGCGCCGGGCGAACGTCTTGGGCTGGTGGGAGTCAACGGGGCAGGCAAGTCCACGCTCCTGAGGCTGCTGAACGGTGAAATCCAGCCGAGCTCGGGCAAGGTCAAACGTGGCAAGACTGTGGTCACTGCCGTGCTGACCCAGGACGTCAAAGAGCTCGATGAAGTCTCGGACCTGCGCGTCATTGAGGTCATCGAACGCGAAAAGCGGTCCTTCAGTGTGGGCGGCAAGGAATTCACTGCCGGACAGCTCGTGGAACAGCTCGGGTTCACCAAGGAAAAGCAGTGGACACCCGTGAGCGACCTCTCCGGCGGTGAGCGTCGTCGACTTCAGCTCCTGCGCCTGCTGGTAGGGGGGGAGCCCAACGTCCTTATGCTCGACGAACCCACCAACGACCTCGACACCGACACCCTTGCCGCCGTCGAAGAGTCCTGGACGGCTGGCCCGGCACTCTGGTTGTGGTGAGCCACGACCGCTACCTCCTGGAACGCGTCACAGACAACCAGATGGCACTCCTGGGCGACGGCAAACTCCGTGGCCTGCCCGGCGGTGTGGACCAGTACCTCGAATTGCGCGAAGCTGCACTGGCCTCTGGCGCAGTTGGCGGCGGCTCAGGTGCTCCCACTTCCGCAAGTGGCGGCTCTTCGGGCGCTGCCGCTCCATCCGGTGCCAGCGAAGCCGAAAAACGCGAAGCCCGCAAGGACCTCAACAGGATCGACCGCCAACTCGGCAAGATCTCCCAGCAGGAAGAAAAGCTCCACACCCAGATGGCAGCCAAGTCCGAATCCGGTGACTTCGATGCCCTGGGGGAGCTCAACGCAAAGCTCCAGGAATTGCTCGAGGAGAAAGAGGGCCTGGAACTGGAGTGGCTCGAGGCCGCCGAAATCCTGGGCGAGTAGGGGGTGGGCCGGTGAGCGCCGTCTCGCCGCAAACATCCTCAGCGTGCTGCTACTTCGTCGCTTTACGTCGCGGGCGGCGGCCAGTGCCGTCTCGCCGTCGCCTAGCTACGTCCCAGCGGCACGCATCCTCCGCTTAGCAGCGGCACAGCGGCACGCATCCTCCGCTTAGCAGCGGCACAGCGGCACGCATCCTCCGCGTGCTGCTCCTTCGTCGCTTTGACGCACGCTTCCGGATGCCTGCCGCTGCGCCGACGGCCGATTACCAACTCTATCACGTTGCTCGGGTTTGCGGCGGACGCTCTCTCACATCCCAAGGGTTTCGGGTCGATCGTCTCTCACGTCCCAAGGGTTTCGGGTCGATGGTCTCTCACGTCCCTAGGGTTTGGGGCCGATGGTCTCTCACGTCCCTCGGGTCTTTGCGCTTGTTCGTAGCCTATGAGCCAGTGCAGGCCGTGGCGGTCCACTACCTGGCCGTCTGATGCGCCCCATGGTTTCGGCGCAAGTGGGTCCACGATTCGGCCCCCGTCGGCGAGCTTGTTGAACCATTCGTGAAGGACTGCTGGTTCGGCTGCTCCCAGCAGTGAGAGCATGACTCCTTCGGTGCGGATGCTCTTTTCGCCGTTTGAAGTGTCAGATCCGCCCAATGAAACCACCCCCGCTGAGGACTCCGTGGGCGATCGCATCAGAAGGGCCGTCGGTGCGATTGAATTCCTCGAAGGTGTACAGGGAAAGCTCCCCGCCGAAGATCTCCGCGTAGAAACCAAGCGCGTCACGAGCCGTTCCCGGGAAACTCACATAGATCTGCGGTGCGGTCATGAGCACATCCTACAAAGTACCAAGCACTTGGGAGGTGAGAGAGGGTTGCCCGGACGGCGCCGGGAGGTGAGAGGGGGATGCCCGGGAGGCGCCGGGAGGTGAGAGAGGGGGTTGCCCGGGAGGTGCCGGGAGGTGAGAGATGGATGCCCGGGAGGCGCCGGGAGGTGAGAGAGGGGTGGGCTCAAGGGCCTGTGATGTGAGAGAGCGTCGTGGCAGGCATCCGGCAGCGTGCGTCAAAGCGACGAAGGAGCAGCACACAGAGGATGGCTGCCCTAACGCGGGTGGTGCCCCCCCAACGCGGAATAGACCTAGCCCCCCCGCTGCGGAGCTCAGGCTCTTTTTGGAGCCCCCCCGTGAGGCCGTTCCACGCCAGGTTCACCAAATGAGCGGCGACAGCCCGTTTATCGGGAGTGCGGCTGTCCAGCCACCACTGGCCTGTCATGGCCACCATTCCCACGAGCATCTGCGCATACATGGCTCCGTCTGCGGCGCTGAATCCGCGCCGCGCGAATTCGTCGGAGAGAAGGTGTTCCACCCTGGCCGTCACGTGGGTGAGCAGCGTGGAGAAGGCGCCCTCGGGCTGTGAGGGCGGGGGCGTCGCGCACGAGGATCCGGAAGCCGTCGGTGCGGTCTTCGATGTAACCAAGGAGTGCCAACGCAGCACGTTCAACCAGCACACGGGGCTTTGCTTCGGTGCTGAGGGCCTCGGTGATGGAGTCCAGGAGGATCCGGAATTCGGTGTCCACCACCTGGCGGTACAGGCCTTCCTTGGAGCCGAAATGCTCGTAAATCACGGGCTTGGAGACTCCGGCGGCGGCAGCGATTTCCTCGATGGTGGTGCCATCCAGTCCTCGGGCGGCGAAGAGGGCACGACCGATGCCGACGAGTTGTGATTTCCGCTGCTGTCCGGTCATCCGTATGCGCACTGCCGGGCCGCTGGTGACATGCTCTGCGGGCTCGGAGGCGGCCGCGGCCGGGGGGAGTTCAGTGCGGTTGCTCACGTGTCCATCATGCCCTAAGTGACTGCTGGAACGGGCGCAGGGCGGGTCCTCCGGGAGCGGAAGTGTGAATCCCGGAGCGGCCTCGGGGGGGTGGTCAAGTCGCGAAGCATGCATTGGTCATGGCAAACTAGATTCTTGTGTGTGCATCCCGGTGATCCGGGAAACCCTCCGGGCCGCAAGATCCGGGGGGGACGAATCATGCACGGTCCGCTCTGGTGTAATGGCAGCACCCCGGCCTTTGGAGCCGTGGAGTATAGGTTCGAATCCTATGGGCGGAACGGTCGGAAAATGCTCTCCTTCTCTGTACCTGTAGCGGCTCTCACGGTGCCTGGGTCCATTGCTGGATGGCAGCATTCCGAAGCCGGGTTACCCGGGACATACCGAGCAAGGAGAGCCAGTACGTGAGCCCCGAAACCACCGGTCCCGCAGCGGTGATCGTTTTGGCCGCAGGTGCCGGAACGCGCATGAAGTCGCGGACTCCCAAGATCCTCCACGAAATCGGCGGCCGCTCCATGGTGGGCCACGCTCTCCTCGCCGCACGTGCCATCAACCCGTTGAAGCTGGCCCTGGTTGTCCGCCACGAGCGTGACCGCGTAGCAGAGCACGTTACCGGGCTGGATCCGGAAGCACTCATTGTTGACCAGGACGACGTTCCCGGCACAGGCCGCGCAGTGGAAGTGGCACTCAGCGCGCTGGACGCCGACGCCGAACTTTCCGGCACCGTGGTGGTCACCTACGGCGACGTCCCGCTGCTGACCGGTCAACTGCTCGGTGAACTTGTGGCAACGCACGAGGCTGAGGGCAACGCCGTCACGGTCCTCACCGCGGTGCTGGCCGACGCAACCGGCTACGGCCGGATCCTGCGTGCTGAAGATGGCACCGTCACCGGTATTCGTGAGCACAAGGATGCCAGCGAGACCGAGCGCACCATCCGCGAGGTCAACTCCGGTATCTACGCTTTCGACGCCGCCGTTTTGCGCACCGCACTGGCGAGGGTCACCACGGACAATGCCCAGGGCGAGATGTACCTGACCGACGTCCTCGGGTTGGCCCGTGACGCAGGCGGCCGGGTAGCCGCCGTCGTGACTGAGGACCGCTGGCAGGTTGAAGGTGCCAACGACCGCATCCAGCTGTCCGCGCTTGGTGCAGAGCACAACCGCCGCATCATCGAGTCCTGGATGCGTGCCGGCGTGACCGTGGTGGATCCCGCCACCACCTGGATCGATTCCACCGTCACGCTTGATGAAGACGTCCGCCTGCTGCCCAACACCCAACTTCACGGTTCCACCACGGTGGCGCGCGACGCCGTCGTTGGTCCTGACACAACCTTGACGGACGTCAACGTTGGCGAAGGCGCAAAGGTGATCCGTACGCACGGTTCGGGTTCCACCATCGGTGCCAAGGCAAGTGTCGGACCGTTCACGTACCTCCGCCCCCGGCACGGTCCTGGGCGAGACCGGCAAGATCGGCGCGTTCTACGAAACCAAGAACGTGACAATCGGCCGCGGTTCCAAACTGTCCCACCTGGCTACGCCGGTGATGCTGAGATCGGCGAAGACACCAACATCGGTTGCGGCAACATCACGGCCAACTACGACGGCGAGAAGAAGCACCGCACGGTGATCGGCTCGGGCGTCCGCACAGGTTCAAACACGGTCTTCGTGGCACCTGTGACAGTTGCGACGGCGCTTACAGTGGCGCCGGCGCGGTCATCCGTAAGGATGTTCCCGCGGGAGCTCGCGCTCAGCCTGGCCGCACAGCGGAACGCCGAAGTGGGTAGCGGCCAACCGGCCGGGCACCGCCTCCGCGAAGCTGGCCGAAGCCGCGCAGGAGCCGGCGTCCGCATCCACATCTTCACAATCCCCCCCGGCAACCATAGAAGAAGGCAAACAGGCATGAGCGAAATTACCGCACACGGCGAGAAGAAACTGATTCTCGCCGCCGGAAGGGCGCATCCGGAGCTGGCGCAGGAAATCGCGAAGGAGCTGGAGACCGAGCTCCTGCCCATCGACGCCTACGACTTCGCCAACGGGGGAAATCTACGTCCGTTCGGCCGAGAGCGTGCGAGGCACTGATGCCTTCGTCATCCAGGCCCACCCGGCTCCGCTGAACAACTGGCTCATGGAGCAGTTGATCATGATTGACTCGCTCAAGCGCGCCTCTGCCAAGAGGATCACGGTTGTTTCCCCCCCGTTCTACCCGTACTCCCGCCAGGACAAGAAGGGCCGCGGCCGCGAGCCCATTTCCGCCCGACTGGTTGCCGACCTTTACAAGACCGCCGGCGCGGACCGCATCATGTCCGTTGACCTGCACACCTCGCAGATCCAGGGCTTCTTCGACGGTCCTGTGGACCACCTGATGGCAATCCCCGCTGCTGGCCGACTACATCCGCACCAAAGTGGAAGCGGACAACATCACGGTTGTTTCGCCTGACACGGGCCGCGTCCGGGTAGCCGAGCAGTGGCTGAGCGCCTGGGCGGTGCCCCGCTCGCGTTCGTTCACAAGAGCCGCGACCTCACCGTCCCCAACCAGGCAGTCTCCAAGACTGTTGTTGGCCAGGTTGAAGGCCGCACCTGCGTCCTCATCGACGACATGATCGACACTGGCGGAACCATCTCCGGCGCCGTCCAGGTCCTGAAGAACGCCGGCGCCAAGGACGTCATCATTGCCTGCACGCACGCGGTCTTCTCAGATCCCGCCGCGCAGCGCCTCGCTGATTCCGGTGCCCGCGAAGTCGTGGTCACCAACACGCTGCCCATCCCGGCAGAGAAGCGCTTCCCGTCGCTGACGGTGTTGTCGATCGCACCGTTGATTGCCCGTGCCATTCGTGAAGTGTTCGACGACGGTTCGGTCACCAGCCTGTTCGACGGCAAAGCATAGCGCCGGACTGCTGAATTTGAGCGGGCCATCCGCCGCCTTCGGGCGTGCGGGTGGCCCGTTTTCATTGCCCGTTTTCAGAAAGGGCGCGAACCGCTGCTAAACTCTTGGGGATACCTTGGCGAGGGAGAGCACATCCGGTCCGCATTTGTGGACCAGGGTTGCGGGTCTCCGTTATCGACTGGGTCTGCATCTCCTTCAACACAGGCGGAACGGCTGCTCGGCGGCCGATCTCAGCCGGGCGTAGAAGTCTCCAGACCTCCGCCCTTGCTGATAGACCAGCCCGGACTTCCCGGGTGCCACAGTAATCAAGGAGTACACATGTCTGAGCAGAAGCTCACCGCAGAACTGCGCACCGAATTCGGCAAGGGTTTCGCCCGCCGTGCACGCATGGCCGGCCAGATCCCGGCTGTCATCTACGGTCACGGCGCAGAGCCATCCACATCAACCTGCCGGGCCGCGCCACCACGCTGGCAGTTCGCGTTTCCAACGCCCTGCTTGCAATCGACGTCGACGGCGAGCAGCACCTTACGCTCGTCAAGGACATCCAGCGCGATCCCGTTAAGCAGATCATCGAGCACGTTGACCTCCAGACCGTGAAGGCCGGCGAGAAGGTTACCGTCGACATCGCCATCCACGTTTCCGGTGAAGTTGCTCCGGGTGCTGTCGCCAGCCTCGAAGCCACCACGGTTTCCCTCGAAGCTGAAGCAACCCACGTTCCCACCGCCGTCGAGGTCAACATCGACGGCCTCAAGGCCGGCGAGAGCATCCACGCTTCCGACCTGGTCCTTCCGAAGGGTTCCATCCTGCTCACCGAAGGCGACACCCTGGTGGTCCGCATCGCTGAAGCCGCTGGTGCTGAAGAAGAAGAGAGCACGGAAGCTGCCGCTGAGTAGTCTTCTGACTGCTTGAGGCTTACGCCGTTGAGTGGCCGGGCACCCTTGGTCCCGGCCACTTCTTCTTTGCCACCCACCATCCCTGCTGATCAACCGAACCCTCCCTAGGATGAGACCATGACTGACACCTGGCTGATTGTCGGCCTCGGCAACCCCCGGCAGCGAGTACAGCAACAACCGGCACAATGTTGGCCAGATGGTGCTGGACGAACTGGCTTCCCGCATGGGTGGGAAGTTCAAGGTCCACAAGCTCGCGCCAGGTGGTGGAGGGCCGGCTGGGTATTGGAGGTCCACGTGTGGTGCTGGCGAAGCCCATGACATACATGAACGTCTCAGGCGGACCCGTATCAGGGCTGTGCAACTTCTTCGACATCGCACCGGACCATGTCATAGCCGTCCACGACGAGATCGACATCCCTTTTAACACAGTCAAGCTAAAAATAGGCGGCGGTGAGGGCGGGCACAACGGTCTGCGGGACATTTCCAAAGCACTTGCCACCAAGGACTACCTGCGTGTCCGTGTAGGGGTGGGCCGACCGCCGGGCCGCATGGAGACGGCCGACTACGTCCTCCGGGATTTCGCCACCGCGGAGAAGAAGGAACTGCCGTTCCTGGTGGACGAAGCGGCTGACGCAGTGGAGCTGCTCATGGACCAGGGCCTGCTCGCCGCGCAACAGAAGCACCACCCTGCCAAAGCTTGAGCAAATCTTGAGGAAAGCCTGAGGAAAGCCTGACGGTCCCGAGGACCTTAAGGCCTACAAACTGTGGGCCCCCCGGCGGTAGTGTGCATCTTACGCAAGTAAGCGGTGGGGGGACTGTCGCGGATGTGTAGCTAAGGATGCGGATGTCGGCGGAGTTGCTAAACAGGAGCGGCGGAGGCGCAGCGAGAGCTGCGGCTCCCGATCTTGTGGGCGGCCCAACAGACCGTCAAACATGGTCGCTGTTGGCCCGGAGCCACGATTTGTCCAAGGCGGGCAAACACCTCGAATCGCCCGACTCCTACGGAGTGGTCTTAACCGGGGGGGAACGGGGGGGAATCGGTAAATCAGGCCTGGCAAGGGCAGTAGTGTCCTCTCTTGGTCCCAAGGTCCACAGCCTCCAGCTGCGCAACACAGTAGCAAGCGGCCAAACCCCCCTATGGATGCCTTGGTTTCCTGCTGGCCCGGTTGCCTTCGGGTGCCGTGGGCTCGCCTACGGGCATCCTGCATGCGGTCACGAACCTGATCAGGACAGAAGCCGCGGGCCGCGAAACTGTCTTCATCGTGGACAACGCCGGCGGCATGGATCCCATGAGCACAGGCGTTCTGTTGAACCTCATGGCTACCGGCACGGCGAAGGTCATCGCCACCGTCCAACGCGCCAGCGACCTTCCAGCTGATTTCCATCGCCTGGTCCTTGAAGGAACGCTGGGTGAGGTGCATCTGAATACCCTCAGCGAGGAACAGACCAAGCAGGTCCTGGGTTCGGTCCTGGGGGGGCACTATGTCTCTTCAACATTGGTAGGTTCACTGCACTCCGCCGTGGGTGGTAACCCCATGCTCCTGCATGCGCTTCTCGAGGAGCAACGGCATACTGGCAACCTCGTTCTCAACGACTCCGTCTGGACCCTCCGTGACCGAATCAAACTTGAGGGCGCCACGGTTGTGGAGGACTTTGTCCGCTCCAGACTGGCGCGCGAACCGCAAGCCAGCAGGACCGTCGTCGAAATCCTGGCTTGCGCGCAGCGCGCAACACTGTTGGATCTGGCCGACATCTTCGGCACCGACGTTCTGGTGGAGATGGAAGAGTCAGCCCTGCTGACCATTGAAAAGGACGGCGACCACTGGGTTTCGCTCCGGGACCCGTACGTGGGCGAGGTAGTGCGCGGCTGGTTGAGTACCCGCCGTATGCGGGAGCTGCGGTTGATGCTGCACGGTCCCAAAGAGCCTGAACTCCAAGCCTTGGCGCCGCAGGACCTCCTCAGCTATGCGGCGTGGATGCATGCCTCCGAGGACGAGCCCGCGCCGTCACCCGCGCATGCACTTGCGGCCGGGCGGGCCGCGTTGGATGACTATGACCCGAACTTCGCCATTCAGTGCACGCTGTCACTGGACCCGAAGGACAGTGAATGGGTGCCCGGGCAGCGGCTCAAAGCTGCGGCCTACCTCTTGCTGGACCTGCCGTTGCACGCGGCCCAGGCATTGGATGAGGTGTCCGACTCCCACATCGAGCTTTGGAGCCATTGGAGTTCGCTGAAGTCATCGCAGCAAAATGCCAGGCGATGACGTGGATCGACGGTCGGTCAGCAATGGTGCCGGGGGGTTATCGCCGCCGGCCTGGAGACGCTCGAAGCCAAGGCCGGGGGATTACCCGGCACAGGCGATGACGGCGGCGCGCAACCGGCTCCGGCTCTGCAGCTACGAGTACCAAACATACATGGGTGAGTACGCCGCCATGATTGACGCCTTGGAGGAGGAACAGACCAAGGATCCCTCGGAGGACCGCGAACACTGGCTGAAGTCATCCTTCTTCCTGATCGAGGCCCGCTGCATGCTTGGCAGGGAGTTGGATGCACAGCAGCTTGCGCGAACCGTTTCACGGCACTTGGGAGACACGGACCGCCCCCCCGCACAGCTGGAGGAAGCTTTCGCGAGGCACGCGTTCCTGGTCCTGTTGTTGTCCGGGCAATGGCGGAAGTGCATCGAACTCATGCGCCGCACACCCTCAGGGTCCTCACGCCTTCAATACCGGGGGTGCGCTCACTGAACTGGGCGTTGGGCTTGCGTTCGCTTATGCGGGCAAGCCCGCCAGCGCAATCGAACCCCTGCGCTCGGCCGTTGCGCAACTGGAGCTCCGGCCCAGCATGAACATGAACAAGGTTGCCTATGCAGCCACCGCTTTTGCCTACGCTCAACTGGGCAATTCCGTGGAGGCAGGCCGGTACCTGGACCTCTACAGGACCTGCAGGGGAGTGGGGGACGTATTTCTCCGAATCCGTCGCTGAGTTCTGTGCGGAGCTGGCCGGGCGGTGGATGGGTGACCCTGATGTGAAGCAGCGGCTCCTGGCCCGGGTGCGCACAGACATCGAGCAGCAGCGTTTCACCACGGCCGGCATCTACCTTTTTGGCGCCACCGTGGAAGGGACAGACGAGGAATACCGGTTGCTGGAGAATATTGCCGGCCGCCGCCAAGGGCCCTTGGCCAAGATTTCCGGCGATCTTGCGCGTGGCGCCCTGACCAAGAGCTCCCGCTCATTGCTGGCGGCCGCTGATGCTGCAGCATCCCTTGACCTATTGGTGGTGGAAGCCCGGTGTGTGGCCATGGCACTTGATTACGCCAGGGACGCCGGGGGGGAAACAACAGCGGCCCGAACGGCGCAGCTGAGGCTTGAACGGCTGGAACATTCGGTCCCGGCATTGCCGATCCAGCCACGCAGCGACGCGCCGGTGTTAACCGAACGGGAACGCCAGATTGCTAAACTCGCGGGAAAGGGTGTCAGCAACCGTGAAATCGCGATGGATATTGGGGGGGTGTCTGTGCGAACTGTAGAAGGTCATCTGTACCAGGTGTTCACTAAGCTCGGCGTATCGTCTCGGGGCGAGCTCAATGGACTGCTGTGAAGCAAGCGGCGAAACTTCCGTAGACATGGTGTGGGTTGCCCATGCAGGCTGAGCACCTTGTAGGGCGGGACGCCGAGTTGGACCTGGCCATGGAGATTCTGCGTCAGGAAGCGCCGGGGCGTGCTCCTGGTTGCGGATCCCGGCATCGGAAAGACCGCCCTGGCAGCCGAAATCGCAGCGCGCCTGGCCGGGGGAAATGGTGGTGATGCGGGTTCATGGGAGTCCCGCCTTGTCCGCAGTGCCCTACGGCGTCCTTGCCCCCCCGTACTTACTGGACCTTCCGGTTGAGCAAGCGACGTCTCCCGTGGCGATCCTGCGTGAGTTCTGGTCCCAATTCGAGAAACAGCGTGGCGGCGAAGGAGCGCGCCTTCTGTTGATCGTGGACGACGCACACGACCTCGATGAAGGCAGTACGCAGATTCTCGCCGAGCTGGTCACTGCGGGATGGGCGCGGCTCGTAGCCACCAGCAGGCCCAGGCCGGGTTTGCCCGCGGCCCTGCTTCAACTCTGGTACGACGGACTGGCAGAACGGCTGGAGCTCCACCCGCTGGACAAGCAAACGGTCACGGAGCTGGCAGAAAAGACGCTCGGCGGGACCGTCATGTCCAGCGCGGTTGAGGTCCTGCACTCAGCGTCCGAAGGCAACCCATTGCTGCTTCACTGCCTCCTTGAGGACTCAAAGTCTGAGGGAAACCTGGTACGCCGGAACGGAGTCTGGCTCCTGACCCGGGCACTCTCCGGCAGCGGGGGGGAAAGCCTGGCCGAGGTAGTCCGCAACAGGGTACTTCGGACCAGCGAGGCTGAAAGGGAGGCGATGTACATCATCGCCCTGTCCGAGCCCGTCCCTGCCGCTGTGCTGGATACGCAGGTGGGCAGGGACACTGTACGGGCGTTGATGGACAGCCGGCTTGTACTCTCCGCCAATGGAGCCGGCGGGCCCCCTCAAAATGTGGCACCCCCCCATGTACAGTGAGGCGCTGCGCAAGATCGTTTCGCCTGCCCGCAGCCTCCAAATCCGCCAGCGCATGGAGCAGCAATTGCCCACGGAACCGTCCACAGCGGAGGGACTGCTCCGGATGGTGAGCTGGGCCCTGGACTGTGGCGCCGACGTCGATGATGATCGGCTGCTGCAGGCAGCATTCCTGGCCGCCAAGCGGCTTCAGAATCCCTTGGCGCTAGCGGCAGCGGGCAAAGTCCGGGCAGAGGCGCTGCGTCCGCGGGCGCGCGCGGTCATGGCCATGGTCCACTACAACGACGGCGACTACCGCAGTGCCGTCGGGTTGTTGGAGGAAGGCTCCGGGTTCCTGGACGCTGATCCGTCGCGACCTTTGGGGGGGGCCGGCCTTCTGTGGGCTGCCGCGCGCATTGCCGCGGGCGATCCGTCAGCTGACATCGTGGCTGATGTGCGGACCGCTGCCAAAGCCTGATTGGTGACCGGGAGATCTCGGACCCTGTTGTCCGGCAAGTCGAAAGGCACGTGCGGGCGCTGGAACTGGCAGTGTTCGCCAATGACGGCCGCTACGAGGAACTCCGTGAGGGCCTGGACGGCTTCGCGGAAGCGCTCGGGATGATGGGCCTGACCTTGCCATGAACCGGATCTTCCTGCTGGCGATGCAGTGTGAGCTCCTGACGGTGGAGGGAAAACCCGGGCAGGCTTTGGAGGCTGGCCGCGAAGCCTTGCTGCTGTTGGAAAACGATAATGACCTCCTCTACTTCAGCGACTTTGTTTTGCTGCGATATACCCTGGCCGCCTTGGAATCCGGAGATTGGGTAGCGGCCGCTACAGCCCTTGACCGCTACGCCGCCGGTTCGGCCATGGGACTCATCTATTTTGGTGGAGGCATTGAAGCGCTCAAAGGCATGTCACTGTTGCGCCAGGGCCGCCTGGAACAGGCCACGGAGCTGCTGACGCCCGCCGTCGAAGCGCTGCGGGTCAGGGACCCGCTGCAGTTGCGGGGCCTTGGAAACGCTTGGCGTTCTATGCCGCAGCCAAGTCCGGCAACACACTGCTTGCCCGGCGCCTGGAAAGCGAGCAGCGGGCGGCAGCCGGCGCAGGCGCCTTTGTGGAAGCACTCGCGGAACTGTTCAGGCTTGCAGGCCAGGAACTTCTCAGCAAAGGCACAGGCCTGCAGAAATTGAGCCGACTTCCGGAATCCGGGTATCTGCACCGGCTGCCCGGCATTTTGCTGCAGAACCTGGTCCTTAGGGCCGAGGTCGGGGGGGACGTGCAGGCCATGGAGTCCATCCAGGAAACGGCGTCGCCGATGGACGGGGGGGCTGGGCAGCCGGCTGGCAGTCCATGGCGGCGGCACAGTTGCGCGGTGACGGCCAAGGGTTCGTGAATGCGGGCAATCTTTTGGCTGCTTCCGGAATGCCCGGGCCCGCCGCGGTGGCCTTCGACAGGGCTGCTGTGACCTTCGACGCTGAAGCAAACGGCCCGAGGCGCGGCAAGCAGCTGTACTGCGCGATGTCAGCGAGGCCAGCCTGGGCGATGCCCTGGTTCATGACCCGCACACCGAGGCGGACCGGTCCGTGCCATTGACCCGACGTGAGCAGGACATCGTGGCATTGGCCGTCTCAGGGCTGACCGATCGCCAGATCGCCGAGAAGCTCATGGTGTCGGTCCGGACCGTGGAAGGTCATTTGTACCGGAGCTACGCCAAACTGGGCATCCGGCGGCGTGAAGATCTGGGTGCGGCCGTCCGTCACTGACGCCCGCTGCTGAGTACCCGTTTCAGGGCCTCCCGGCCCACCTACCCCCCGGAATCGCGCGGGATTTACCAAATCAATGGAGTAATGCGCGGGTATTCCGTGTCGAAACCAAGTAGTGCCTATCCGGGGGGGACTGAGTACAACAGAGTATGACGGCGCCAAATGCTGCCTACTTTTCGAGTACCAACTACTGATGTACGCGATGTTGCGCCCCGGCAATATTGATCTTGGAAGAACGGTTCAGCCCCAAGCATCACCGGGATTCCGAAAGTCGCATCACCCGCATCGGAGGTCTCTTGAGCCGATGCTCCGGCCGCCGAAAGGTGGTCCGGCCCTGTACGAAGCCGGCGGCGACAGAGTCTTCTGAGACCGAGACTCTCCCCCCAGCCGCCGCCGGCTTCTAGGCCAGGGACCCCCGCGAACCGCGGGACCCCCCACCCCCCCTCCCGCATCATGGGACTGCTGCTATTGGAGTGTGCATGTTGCCGGACCCCCTGGCTGGACGAAGACACCGTCACAGCAGGCTGAGGCCATCAACACTCCCGGACAGGGCGCAGCTGCTCAACCTCATACTTTCCGCCGTTCCATCGGCTTCCACCAGCGGGATCGTGGTGGTGGGAGAGCGGGGGGGCTCGGGAAAGAGCCACCTTTTGCTCTCCCTCAAAGAGAGGCTCCCCCCCAAAACCGTGGATGTCCGCACGTTCACCGGAAAGCCTGAACTTAGGGCACTCCACTTCGGCGCATTGGGAGCCGTTTCCGCAGGCGAAGCGGAGGAGGCTGCAGCTCCGGGCCTCCACGTGCTGCGGGCCCTCACCAATACTCTGGGACCAGCCGACTACTTGTACACACCCCCGCTTGGACGACGCCGGAACAAGCGGCACGCTCAACCGGCGCGGCCGCAGCTGTCCTGTTGGTGGACGACATCCACTACATCGATCCAGCCTCGCTGGCGGTCCTGTTGCAACTCATTCCGGGATTCGGCGCAACGTTGGTGGCCACGGCGGAAAGCCGCTACCCCCCCCTCCCGCAGGACCTCTACCAGCTCTGGGAAGACGGCTTCCTGGAGCAGTACTTCCTGCCGCCCTTCAGCTTCAAAGAGGCTCACGCTCTGTGCGAGACAGTCTTGGGCGGACACGTCCAGCGACGAGCAAGCAGCCTCCTCGCTGCCATGAGCGGCTTCAACGTTGGATTGCTCTGCCTCGCGGTGCATGACGCCCGCCGCTCCGGTTTCCTGGTGCAGATGGACGGTTTCTGGACCATCGATGTCCGGGCGCCCTGCGACTGGCCCAGC
This sequence comes from Paenarthrobacter nitroguajacolicus JCM 14115, assembly GCA_001313365.1. The sequence goes on along the minus strand of BBFS01000056.1, from coordinate 14,714 downwards.
GTGGTTGAGCATGTCCGGGCGGAGAACGTTTCCCGCCCGCCCGAAGAACGCCAGGCGCTGGAACTCATCGCGCTGGCTGAGCCGTGGCGTTGGAGGTAGTGGAGCGCCATTTCGGGCAGAAAGCCATGGAGCATCTCTTCACGAACCATGACATCAGGTTGTTGCCGGGCCGGCCCCCCCGCTGGTCCGCACGAGTTCCTGGCTGCGCGGGGGGGAAGGAACCGTTTGTCCGTGCCGCAGTCCAGGAGCCTGGCACTCCGGCTGGGTGTGGAGGAACCGGCGCTGACTGTGGAGACGGCCCCCCGCCATGCTGCGATGGATGACTTGGACCCTCGACTGCGGTCTGAGCCTCTCCGACGAGCTTCTCTTGGCCGCCGCTCCCGCCGCTGACAGGCCGTCCACGGCCGAACTCGCCCGGAGGTTTGCTTCAGCAGTGAGGGGCGCGGATCACGCAGACGAGGCCCGACTGCTCAGCACGCGGGCGCTGATCGCCGAGGGCCAGCTGGCGGAAGCAGCTCCGGAACTTCGGCGTTTGGCGGCCGCGGGTGGGTCCCTTGGAGTGAAGGTCGACGCCGCACACAGACTCATGGCCCTCGGATTGCTGGGTGCCGCGCCTGGTGCCGGGCCTCTCGATGCGGAGCCTGCTGGGTTGGAGCATGTGGGGGGCAGGCGCCCGGCAGCCAGGGCTCCGGGGGAGCCCGCTGACCCTGCCGCCCTGATCGTGTGGAATGTGCAGGAAGCGGAGCGCTTGCTGCTTTCCGGCGCGGCGCCGGAAGCGCTGCAGGACTCCTCTGCTGCGATGGGAGCCATCAGTGCTGACCCGGCGATGGAGATGTTCCTGCCGGGGGACGATGCTTCGGCATGTCGTGAGTCTCCGGTACAACCTGGCCTGGGGGGGACTGGTGGACCCGCTTTTGGAGTGTCCCGCTGAGTACGCCATGCCTCTGCACCTTTCGGCATGCCTGGACGTCGCCCGCGGTTACGTCCAGCTCAGCAGGGGGGGCTTCCGCGCGCAGCCCGCGTCACCTTGGAGCCCGTCCTGGCTGAACTGCACGACGCCGGCCTACCGCCGGTACTCGCCCTGGCGGCGGCCATGCTTGCCTACTGCGAGGCGTGGTGCGGGAACTCACTCCAGGCCATGGCGCGGGTCCAGCAGGGCAAGGCCGCGCAGGAAACCGCTCGGAACACTTCGAGCCCTGATGGCCTCTTGCTACAGCTCAGCACCGTGTATATCGCGGCAGCGCAGGACCAAGCTCCGGCACAGCAACTCATCTGTTGGCCTTGGCGGAAAGGTTGCACTCGCAGGGAAGCACTTTGATGGAGGCGGAGGTGTTCTCGCTCCTGACCCTTAACGCGGGCAGTACCGCCGTCGACGATCTTGAGATCCTGCGCCGCTGGGCGCTCTGGCCGCCACCCTCCACGGCGCGGGCGGTGCGGCGCTCGGGAGGTTCGCATCGGCCTTGACGGAGAACGACCCCCCCAAGGCCCTGGAGTCGGCTGGGCGGAGCCTTTCTGCAGACCGGCAGTTTGCCCACGCAGCACTTTGCTATTCGCGGGCGGCCAGCGGTTACGAGGCCAGGACGCGCGCTGCCGCGAGTCGTCGGGCCTCGGTGCTCGTCGAGCGGCTCCGGAGTGCCTTCGACAGCGGGATGGTCCCACCACTGGGATGGGTGCCGGGGCGGGCCGGCAGCTGACGTGCTGTACGGCACACCGCCGGTCAGGGGCCAGCGTGGGATAATGAGGAGTCCCTGAAGGATTTCCAAGGAGCGCCCCCCCTTGACTGCCGTATCAACTCCCGCCTCACTGCAGCGGTCCATGCACGCCATGGACAACGCGGAGGTGTTGCGGATCCGGAACGATTTCCCGGTGCTGGATCAGCTGGTCAACGGTAAACCCTTGATCTACCTCGATTCGGGCGCTACGTCGCAGAACCCGCTCAGCGTCATCGAAGCAGAGCAGGAGTACTACGAACAACGCAACGCCGCCGTTCACCGCGGTGCACACCATCTTGCGGTGGAAGCCACCGAGGTCTTTGAGGATGCACGCCAGACCGTGGCGGACTTTATTGGCGCGCAGTACGAGGAAACCGTTTGGACCTCCAATGCCACGGAGGGACTCAACCTCATCAGCTACGCGCTATCCAACGCCGCCCTGTGGGCTGCCCAGGGGGGCGCGGTGGTTCCGGTCTGAAGGACCTGGCGATCGGTCCGGGCGACGAGATCGTCGTCACCGAAATGGAGCACCACGCCAACCTCATTCCCTGGCAGGAACTGGCCTTCCGGACGGGTGCCACACTGAAATACATCCCCCCCGTCACGGACGACGGGATGCTCCGGCTCGATGCAGCGGGCGAAATCGTGGGGGGGAGCGGACCAAGCTCCTGGCCTTCACCCACGCATCGAACGTCCTGGGCACCATCAACCCGGTACCCGAACTGGTAGCCATGGCCCGACGTGTGGGTGCTTTGGTGGTCCTGGACGCTTGCCAGTCCGTTCCGCACATGGCCGTTGACGTCAAGGAACTGGACGTTGATTTCGCCGTTTTCTCCGGCCACAAAATGTTGGCCCCCCCACCGGCGTGGGCGTGCTGTACGGGAAGCAGGAGCTCCTGGATGTCCTGCCGCCTTTCCTGACGGGCGGGTCCATGATTACCACGGTCACCATGGAACGGGCAGAGTACTTGCCGGCGCCACAGCGGTTCGAGGCCGGAACCCAACGGATCTCCCAGGCTGTTGCGCTCGCAACTGCCGTGAACTATCTCACCGAGACGGGTATTGATCGCATCCACGCTTGGGAAGCGGAACTCGGCCAGCGTCTGGTAAAGGGGGGGCTGGAAAGCATCGACGGCATTCGCGTGGTGGGTCCGGCGTCCGGCTCTGATCGAATCGGACTGGCCGCCTTCGACGTCGCCGGGGTCCACGCCCACGACGTCGGACAGTTCCTTGATGACCGCGGCATCGCCGTTCGCGTGGGCCACCACTGCGCCCAGCCGCTGCACCGCCGGCTCGGACTCACGGCAACCACCCGCGCTAGCACGTACCTCTACAACACCACGGATGACGTCGATGCTTTCCTCGACGCTGTTTCTGGTGTCCGGGCTTACTTCCAAGCCTGACACGCGGCACGGGCCTTCGGCCGCACAGCCGTCACCCAACGATTTCCCCTAGAAGAGGCAACAAGCATCATGAGTCTTGACCAGCTGTACCAGCAGATCATCCTGGACCATTCCAAGCAGCGGCACGGCAGCGGCCTGGCGGGAACGGACGCCCCCGGACGGTACTTCCACCGGTCAGTCGCACCAGCTGAACCCCGTGTGCGGTGATGAGGTGACTTTGCGGCTTGCAGTTTCCGACGGAACCGTCCAGCAGATCAGCTGGGACGGCGCGGGCTGTTCCATCTCCATGGCCTCGGCTCGGTGCTCAGCGAGCTGGGTGAGGGGGGGATGTCCGTGGAGGAACTGCACTCCGTCATTGATAACTTCCGGGAGGTTCTGCGTTCCCGTGGAAAGGTCCAGGCGGACCCTGAGATTCTGGGCGATGCAGCTGCGTTCGAAGGGGTGGCCCGCTACGCCGCCCGCGTGAAATGCGCCATGATTTCCTGGGTTGCCGCCGAGGACGCGCTCAACCAAGCCACCGCGTAACAGCAGTACGTCCGCGTTAGGCGCGCGCAAAGACGTCAGGGACGCCGTCGCCGTCGTCGTCCCGTTCTTCATCTGCCTGGACCTGGCGGTAGCGCCGGTTGCGGGCCTTGAGCACGACGGCGGCCAGCAGCGCCGAGATCAGGGAACCTGCCAGGATGGCTACCTTGGCGTGATCGTTATGGGCAGAGCCGGCGCCGAAGCTCAACTCGCCGATCAGCAACGAGACAGTGAATCCGATGCCGGCCAGCAGTGCCAGCCCGAAGAGGTCGATCCAGGCGATGCTGGAATCCAGGCTTGCGCGGGTGGTTTTGGTGACCAGGAACGTGGTGCCGAAGACACCCACGGCCTTGCCTATCACCAACGCTGCCACGATGCCCAAGGCCACCGGATCCCGGAGGGCGGCCTCCATGCCGTCCAACCCTCCCAAGGCCACGCCTGCGGAGAAGAACGCGAAGACAGGCACGGCGAAGCCTGCGGAGAACGGGCGTAGTTTGTGTTCGAGGTGCTCGGCCAGGCCCTCGGCCGGTTCTCCCTTTTTGCCGCTGGCCAGGACCGGAACGGCGAAGCCCAACAGCACTCCGGCCACGGTGGCGTGAATGCCGGAGGCATGGACAAAGCCCCCACGTGGCCAGGGCGAGCGGCAGCAGGAGATACCAGCTGCGGATCCGTTTTTGGACAAGGAACGTGAAGAGCGCCAGTGGAACCAGGGCAGCCAAAAGCATGAGGGGCTGGAGCCCGGTGGAGTAGAAGAAGGCGATGATGCCGATAGCGATGAGGTCATCCACCACTGCAAGGGTCAGCAGGAAAGTCCGGAGCGCGGCGGGCAAATGTGTGTTGATGACGGCCAGCACTGCGAGGGCGAAGGCGATGTCCGTGGCGGTGGGGGATCGCCCAGCCTTTGAGGGTTTCTCCGGCTGTTCCGAGGTTGAAGAGAACGTAGATCAGGCTGGAACCACCACGCCGCCAACGGCAGCGGCTACCGGGACAACTGCCCGGGCAGGTTTGCGGAGTTCCCCGGCGACGAATTCGCGTTTGAGTTCGAGTCCCGCGAGGAAGAAGAACACCGCCAGCAAGCCATCCGAAGCCCAATGGCCCAAGCTCAGGTCAAGATGCCAGGTTCGTAGCCGATCTTGACGTCGCGGAGTGCGAAATAGCCGTCTGCTGCAGGGGGGGAGTTCGCCCAGATGAGGCAACCACGGTGGCTGCCAGGAGGAGGGCGCCGCCAACTGTCTCCGTGCGGAGGATCGAGAGGATCCTGCGGTACTCGGGGGGGTAGCTGGAGCGTGAGAAAACTTTGCCGGTCTGGCTCGATGCGCCGGGCTCGGGTGCCGCGGGCTGGTTCGATGGCTGGGGGCACAGGGGCTCCTGAAAAGTGGGCGGGCATTTGCGGGTACTGCAAAAGAACCGCCGACCAGACTTCCCGGCACACCACTATCCATCTTACCCAACTGAGTCGCAGTAGAGCGCGTTTTGAGCTCTCATAACGCGCACTGCTGCGACTCAGTTGGGTGAAACTTAGGCGACGAGGCCCGCGATTCCGATGGCCGCCGTCGCGAGTCCGAGCACCATGGAGATGGTGACCAGCACAACGTGGACCGTGAGGAACTTGGTGGCCTTCCCGGCGGCGTCGCGGGCCCGCGGGTCCTTCATGACGCGCTTAAGGAACTGCGGCCACACCACCAAGGACCAGACACCGGCAACGATCAGGACGACCGCCAGGATTGCGGGGGGGATCTCCACGCTAGTGGCTTTCGAGCCAGGCCTGCGCCTGCTGCGACTGAATGCCCAAAGCCTTGCCCACCATGGGCTCGGCAGCATCTGCGATCTTGCCACCGAGGAACGGAACCGAGGAGGTCACGTTGCCTTCGAGCTCGATCCGGGTGCTGCTGCCCTCGGCCACCAGGCGCTGGACCGCGGTGACATCAAGCGGAGCGCCGGAGATCTTCAGGGCAATCGTGCTGGACCGTGAACCGTCGGCAGCCGGGGCTTCCCACTTCTCGGTCTGGGTCACCTTGAGGGTTTCGCCAACGAACTTGCGGGCGATATCCGGCAGGCGCGTGGTGGGCAGCGTGCGAACCGTGGTGGTGGTGAAAGCGCCGGCAGTGTCGCCGTCAACGGTGAACGATTCCAAGGAGCCGCCCACGTATTCGCTGGTGTGACGCAGGAAATCTTCGTTGACGAAGACGGCAGCTACGCGGTCAACGCTGTGGGGCAGGGTGGTGGATGCACTCAGGGCCATGGGTCCTCCGTGGATGGTTGTGGTGAAGCTTTTTAGCTCCCAACATCCTACGGGGTCTCGGTGGACACGCTTGAACCGGCCTCCTGGAGGGTAGTGGCCGCGGCAGAAATGTTGCGGGCCATTGAGGGAAAAATGAACCCGTGGAAGGGGTACACGCCAAGCCAGTAGAGCCTTCCAGCCAGGCCGCGCGGGAAGAAGATGGCGCGTTGCTTATAGAGGCTGCCGTCACCATCGGCTCCACTGCCAACTCCAGCCAGGCGCCGCCGGGAGCCCGCATCTCCGCGCGCAAGCGCAGCAGGTGCCCGCGGTCAATGGCCTCCACCCGCCACCAGTCCACCACTTCACCTGTGTTCAGGGTCTTCGGGTGCCGGCGACCCCTTAAGAGCCCTGCACCACCCTGCAACTTGTCCAGCCAACCCCGCACCCGCCAAGCCAGTGGAAGGGAGTACCAGCCGTTCTTGCCGCCGATGCCCTCAATGATGGTCCATACGTGCTCCGGCTTGGCCTCGCTGTGGAAGGTCCGTTCGTCAAGGAATACCTTGTAGCCGGCCCAGTCGGGGGGGTCGCTCGGCAGGGGGGGCGGCGTCAATGCCCGCGTTCGCCCACGTCGTCTCAACCTGTCCGTCCCGTTCCTTGCCCAGCGCCAAGGCGACGGCGCGCCGGTAAGGAGTCAGGCCGCCGTCGGGCTGTGGAATGTAATCGTCGACGTCGTGCTCCCGCGACACCGCGTCGTGTTGCAGGGACTGCACCAAGGGGAGCGACATGGACAACGGAATGGGAGTCACCAGGGCTACCCACAAACCCGCGAGCTTGGGAGCAGGCACCGGAAGCGCGACCACCAGCCGCCGGGGGGAGCCCGCGCTCCACGGCGTACTCGTTCATCATGTCCTTGTACTTCAGGACGTCCCTGGAACCGACATCGAAGGAACGGTTCAACTTTTCCGGGAGTGCGGCGGCGGCCACAAGGTAGTGGAGGACGTCGCGGACGGCGATGGCCTCCACACGGTTATTAACCCAGCTTGGCGCAGGCATGACCGGCAGGGTCTCAGCAAGGTGGCGGATCATCTCGAAAGACGCCGAACCCGAACCGATCACCACACCGGCCTGGAACACGATGGAGTCAACCGCAGACTCGAGGAACACCCGGCCCACGGTCTCGCGGGAGCGCATATGGATGGAAAGTTCCGCGTTTTCGGGGTGCAGGCCGCCGAGGTAGACGATCCTGTCCACACCCGCATCCGTGGCTGCACGCGCCACGAGCCTGGCCATCGATTCTTCCTTGGCTTCAAATCCGCTGCCCGAGGCCATGGAGTGGACCAGATAGTAGAGGACATCCACGCCGGTCAGGGCGGTCGCCAGGCTGCCGGCATCGGACAGGCTGTCCTGGATGATCTCAACCTGATCGTGCCAGGGAACATCGGCAATCTTCTGTGGTGTGCGGACCAGGACCTTGACCCTGTGACCGGCTTCGAGGAGCCGGGGGGACCAACCGCCCGCCGATGTAGCCCGTGGCACCGGTGACCAGCACCGTCTTGGTGTCCTGCGGGGTATTGGAATGCGTAGCTTCCGAAGGCTGCAAAGGAACTCCTGTGGCTGGGGGGGTAGAGGTAGGCTGGAATGACCCGGCATTCATCTGAATTTCCGGGCATTTGTGTTGCCTGCCCTTGGACCCACCCTAGGAGTTTCTGCCATGAGCCTCAACGGTCTGCGCCGCGCACTGGCGGAGGACAAGACTTTCGCGCGCGTTCGTACGGAGCACAGCGGTCCTTCAGCGACCGGAATGCCGACTACCAGATCAGCGCTCCCACTGGCATGCGTGCCGTGTTGCTCGCCGAAATGGCCGATGCGCTGACTGACGCTGCTGCCGATGGCGCGGGCGCTCCCGTGGTCCTCGCCGTCACCGCCACCGGCCGTGAGGCCGAGGACCTCACCGCGGCGCTCGCCTCCTACCTCCCGCGGAGTCCGTGGCCACTTTCCCCCCCAGCTGGGAGACCCTCCGCATGAGCGCCTTTCGCCCCCCGCTCCGACACTGTGGGCCGCCGACTCTCCGTCCTGCGCCGCCTGACACACCCTGAAAGCTCGACGGCGGCCCCCTTGCGCGTGGTGGTGGCCCCCGGTCCGCGCCGTGGTCCAGCCTATTGTGGCCGGCTTGGGCGACCTGGTTCCGGTGACGCTACAGGTAGGGCAGGAGCGTTCGTTCACGGAAGTTGTCAGGGCCCTGTCCGACGCCGCGTATGCCCGCGTGGACATGGTGACCCACCGTGGTGAGTTCGCGGTGCGCGGCGGCATCCTTGACGTCTTCCCACCCACCGAAGACCATCCCATCCGAGTGGAATTCTTCGGAGACGAAGTGGACCAGATGCGCTGGTTCGCCGTGGCCGACCAGCGCTCGCTGTCCGCACCCGGAATCCACCACCCCCACAGAACTGCACGCACCGCCATGCCGGGAAATCCTGATCACCGCTTCCGTGATGTCCCGGGCGGCCAAGCTCAAAGCCGACATGCCTGCCGCGGCTGACATGCTGGAGAAGATCGCGGGCGGCATCGCTGTTGAAGGCATGGAATCGCTGGCCCCCGTGCTGGTGGATGCCATGGTCCCGTTCGTGGACCAGCTCCCGGCCGGCTCGCTTTCGGTGGTCATCGAACCGGAGAAAGTGCGCACCCGCGCGCACGACCTCGCAGCGACCAACGAGGAGTTCCTGGAAGCTGCTTGGTCAACGGCGTCCGACGGCGGTGCGGCGCCCCTTGACCTTTCGTCCCAGGCATCCGCCGACCTGCATGCCGCCAGTTTCCGTTCGCTCACCGACACCCGCTCGGCCGCCTTGGAACATGGCGTGTCCTGGTGGTCCATCACCTCACTCGCCTCGGATGAAGACCTGGTCCTGGACATCGATGTGCTCAACATGCGCGCCCGCGAACCCCCCCGTGGCTACCAGGGTGATGTGGCCGAGATGCTGGAGTTCATTGGCTCCCGCGTCCGCGAGCAGTGGCGTGTGGTGGTGGTGACCGACGGTCCCGGTCCCGCCCAGCGCCTGGCCGAACTGTTCCATGACGCAGACATTCCTTGTTCCCGCGTGGAGTCCCTGGATAAGGAGCCCCCAGCCGGGCATCATCGAGGTGACCACTGCCGCCGTCGGACGTGGTTTTGTCCTGGACGGACTGAAACTTGGCTTGCTGACTGAAGCCGATTTGCTGGGCCGTGCCACAGCGAGCTCCACCAAGGACATGCGGCGCATGCCGTCCAAGCGACGCAACGCCGTGGACCCGTTGCAGCTGCATGCGGGCGACTTCGTGGTGCACGAACAACACGGTATCGGCCGGTTCGTGGAGCTGATCCAGCGCAAGGTAGCCGGAACGTCGTCGTCCGATGCCGGGCTGCGCGAGTATTTGGTGTTGGAGTACGCGCCGTCCAAGCGTGGCGCGCCGGGGGGGACCGGCTCTTCGTACCAACCGACCAACTGGACCAGGTGACGCGCTACGTGGGCGGAGATGCGCCGGCGCTGAGCAAGATGGGCGGCGCGGACTGGGCCAGCACCAAGTCCAAGGCACGCAGGGCCGTCAAGGAGATCGCCGGTGAGCTGATCCGGTTGTATTCCGCCCGCATGGCCTCCCGGGGGGGTCACGCTTTTGCGCCCGACACCCCGTGGCAGCGTGAGCTGGAGGAAGCGTTCCCCTATGTGGAGACGCCGGACCAGTTGACCACCATCAACGAGGTCAAAGCCGACATGGAGCGGGAGATCCCCATGGACCGGCTGGTCTCGGGCGACGTGGGCTACGGCAAAACCGAAATCGCCGTCCGCGCTGCCTTCAAAGCCGTCCAGGACGGCAAACAGGTGGCGGTTCTGGTGCCCACCACGCTCCTTGCGCAACAGCACTACGAAACGTTCACCGAGCGCTTCTCCGGCTTCCCCCCCTGCGAGTGAAGCCGCTGTCCCGGTTCCAAAGCGGCAAGGAAGCCAAGGAGACGGCTGAAGGCGTTAAGAGCGGCGCCGTGGACGTGGTGATCGGTACGCACCGGCTGCTGTCCAAGGACTTCGAGTTCAAAGACCTGGCCTGGTGATCGTTGACGAGGAGCAGCGCTTCGGAGTGGAGCACAAGGAAGCGCTCAAGAAGATGCGCACCAACGTGGATGTGCTGGCCATGAGTGCCACGCCGATTCCGCGAACCCTGGAAATGTCACTGACCGGCATCCGCGAAACGTCCACCTTGGCTACGCCCCCCGGAGGAACGCCACCCTGTGCTGACCTACGTGGGCCCGTACACGAACAAGCAGACGTCGGCCGCGATCCGACGCGAACTCATGCGCGAGGGACAGGTGTTCTTCGTTCACAACCGCGTCTCGTCCATCGAACGCATCGCTGCGCAGATCCGCGAGCTGGTCCCCCCCGAAGCCCGGGTTGAAGTAGCTCACGGGCAAATGTCGGAGAGCCGCCTGGAGAAGATCATCGTGGACTTCTGGGAGAAGCGTTTCGACGTCCTTGTCTGCACCACCATCATCGAGACCGGTCTGGACATTTCCAACGCCAACACCCTGATTGTGGACGGGGGCCGACAAGTATGGCCTTTCGCAGCTCCACCAGCTCCGCGGCCGTGTTGGCCGTGGCCGGGAACGTGCCTACGCTACTTCCTCTACCCCCTCGGAGAAACCCTTGGGTGAAGTGGCGTTGGAGCGGCTCAAGGCCGTGGCGGCCCACAACGAGTTGGGTGCCGGCATGCAGCTGGCCATGAAGGACCTGGAAATCCGTGGCGCCGGCAACCTGCTGGGCGGTGAGCAGTCCGGCCATATCCAAGGTGTCGGCTTCGACCTCTACATCCGGCTCGTGGGCGAGGCTGTTGCCGAGTACCGTGGCGAGGCAGAGGAGAAGGCAGCCGAGATGAAGATCGAGCTGCCAGTCAACGCCCACCTGCCCCACGACTACGTGCCCGGCGAACGGCTGCGCCTGGAAGCGTACCGGAAGCTGCTTCCGCCATCACGTACGAGGCCATCGATGAAGTCCTGGCCGAACTAGTGGACCGTTACGGCGAACCGCCGCTGCCCGCCCAAAACCTCATCGCCGTGGCCCGCTTCCGGGTGGGTGCCCGCGAAGCCGGCCTGTCCGACGTCGCACTCCAAGGCAACTTCATCCGCTTCTCGCCGGCGCAACTGCCCGAGTCCAAAACCATGCGCCTCAACCGCATGTATCCGGGTTCGCAGGTTAAGCCAGCCCTGGATGCGGTGCTGATTCCCAACCTAAGACGGCCAGGATCGGTGGACGGGATCTGCAGGACGCAGAGATCCTGCAATGGGCCAATAACGTCATTGAAGCGATTTTCGCTGAAGTACCTGTAAAGGCTGGCTAACTGCATGATGGGAGGACATCACGCCGCGTCGGGACCGCGGCGTGGATTGCTATTGCCTCGACAGGCCCGTACGCCCTGGGTTGGTACCCGTTGGACTCCACCGGAATCCTGATCGGCGCCATGGCGACGGCGGGAACTGCTTTGGTGGTCGACTGGGACCACCGCCACAGCACCATCGCGAATTCGCTGCCGCCGCTGTCCAATGTGATTGCCGTGGGGGGGATCGAAAAAGCCAGCGGAGGGCACCGCCAAGGGACACACTCGCTGTTGGGGGCTTCCGCGTTTGTGGTGCTCGCAGCCATGGCGGCCCAGTTCCAAATGGTGACGCCGGTAGGCAAACTCTCCATAGGAGCCGGGCTGCTGTGCATGTTCATGATCAACCTGGCGGCCAAGGCGTTGAACCTGTTTCCAAAGTCCGGCTGGATTACCAATTGGCTGTTCGCTTTGGTGATGGCCGGCCTGGTGACGTGGTTTGCGCCGGATCAATGGGGGGGTTGGCTGCCGCTGTCCATGCTCACCGGGTGGTGGTGCACATCGTGGGGGGGACATGATCACTGTCGGCGGGGGGTGCCGCTTCTCTGGCCCATCGTCATCAAACCCCCCGAAGTTCCTGCGAAAATCCATGATCCGGGGGGGAATCTGGCGTCCCAATGGCGCTTTCTCCATCCCGTTGCTGGGGGGGCGGGCCGGTTCCCGACGTGAATGGCTGGTCCTCATCCCTGTCAGCGGTTACGCCATGGTGGGCATGGGGGGGCCGCCGCATGGACGTTGGCACAACAGCATTGGCCCGGCGTTCTGGCGGCCTTGGGCGGCGTAGTGCAACTTCCCTGATGGGAGTCCAGGTCAGCAGTTCCTGCCGTTGTTGGCCACAGTGTTTCCGGGTGCGTCCTCGATCATGATGGTGCCGGCCTGGCAGATTACGTTATTCGTCACAACGATGTTGCCCAGGTCGCCGTGGAAATTGAGCCACGGGCTTTGAAGATTGGAAAATTCGTTGTTTATGACCGCTACGTCGTGAACCGCCGCGGTGCCGCCGTCGTAGTATCCGATCTTGACGCCATCAGGAGAACCCCCGGAAGCGGTTGCCATCCACGCTGATGTTGTAGATTTCATGCCCGCCAACGGCCAGCTGCAATCCCGAACCGTGGGATCCGCCCCGCACGTCATTGTTTCGGTAGGACACGTCATGAACTGACGCGCCGAGGGCTTGGGCCACGAGGCCGTCGTCTCCGTCAGCTCCCTGGCGCTGGTCAACGGTGTTGCCCTCCACCACGCTCCATGGGAGTCAGTGATGTGGATGCCATCCAGCTGATCGTATCGGCCGCTGCTGGTTACCAGTGTGTTGTTATCACGGACGCAGAAATTGCTGCTGGCAACCACGGCGATGGAGTACGTGTAGGGATTCCGGGTGGAGACACCCTCCACCAAGGCGTTGCTGGAGTGGCGGACGTCCACTAAATACTCATGCAGCGTCCTGGAAGGTTCGCATCCAACTCCTCACCGTTTTGGTCTGCCGTGAGCTGAGAAATGGTGACGTTTAGTGCGCCGTTGGTAGTGATCAAGGGGGTGGCCGCCGAATGGCCCCCCCTCGAATTCAAGAAAGTCCGGACCTGCTTTCAGCACGGTGGTTGGCCCGACTCCCCCCCTGAGGGATACATTGCTCTTGATAACCAAAGGACGTTCCAGGGTGAAGACGCCTCGGGCAACTGCACGATCGCTCCGCCACTCTTGGACGCGGAATCTATGGCATGTTGCAGGGATTTGGAGGTGTCCTCGGGGGGGTCGAGGTATCCCTCCACCACCCATTCCTTGACGCTGATTGCCTTGCTTCCCAACGCATCGCAGGAGGCTGCTTCCACGCGTTGGGGGGGTGCATCCGGCTTGCTGAGGGCACCCGCTGAAGCGCAGCCAGTGAGAAACAGCGTGGTCGCCAAGGAAACGCCCAACATAAAGGAATGGCCCAGGCGGGAGCCGGGCCATTCAATGTCATCAGCGGGGTCTAGCTTTCGCCGGCAGAATCAGAGCGGCCAAAAATGGTCTGCGGGATCCAAAACGCCAGCGCGAACAGGCCGAGGCAGACGGCCATCGGCCACGGGTTATCGAGCGTGAGGAAGGACAGCGAGTAGATGGCACCCAGGAAGAGCACGATCATGACAAGGAACAGCACAATGCTGGTGCCCAGGCTGTTCTCTTTTTCAATGGGGGGGCGCTTGTGGCGTTCTTGGACATTCATTCCTCCTCGCCCCGCAGGGCTCAAAAATCTCTGACGGCAGCGGAAGCCTTAGTAGGCGGATGAACCCTGTTCACCCTTGACAATGGCAATTCCGGAGCTCGCTCCGATACGTGTTGCACCAGCAGCAATCATAGCCTGTGCATCGGCGAGGGAGCGCACTCCACCTGAGGCCTTCACCCCCAAGCTCCGGCCCCACGGTCTTGCGCATCAATGCAACGTCCTCGACGGTGGCACCGCCGCCATTGAATCCGGTGGACGTCTTGACGAAGTCCGCCCCCGGCTTCCACGGCCGCTTCGCAGGCAATGACCTTCTGCTCATCGGTCAGCATGGAGGTCTCGATGATCACCTTCAGGATGGCCTCCCCGGCGTGGACTGCCTCGGACACGGCCCTGATGTCGTCCACCAGCGCGCCCTTGTCATTGGCGCGGGCGGAGGCCATGTTGATCACCATGTCGATTTCATCCGCGCCGTCCAGTACGGCTCCGCGGGCCTCGAAAGCCTTGACGTCGCTGGGGGGGGTGGCACCTAGGGGGGGAAAGCCGATGACCGAGCACGTGAGCACGCCCGAACCTTTGAGGGCCTTGGTGACGGTCTTGACCCAAACCGGGTTCACGCACACCGACTTGAACTTGTACTCGACTGCCTCGGCGCACACCTTGAGGACGTCGGCCTGGCTGGCCTCAGGCTTCAACAATGTGTGGTCAATGTAGGAGGCGATATTTTCAGGTGCGACGCTTCGTTGCTCATGGGATCCTTCCGTGCAGGGCGTGGCCGGCCCGGTGGCCGCAGGGTTGTCACTGCCCGTCAAAGGACCATCTTGCCACATGCGCCGGAGGGCACTGGGGCCGCCGCCAAAGGGGTGTCAGGCCGCGATCAACGCCTGCTGATCGTCTTTGCCCGCACTCAAGAGCAGGCCTGAGGCGCACAGCATCGCAGAGGACTCGGCGGACAGAAGCAGGCCCAGCCGTAGTCCGTCGCAGGACGCGGCATCGCCGATCGCCCAGATGCCTGGTACGGACGTGGCGAGGTCGCGACTTACCGAGATGCCGCCGTCGGGAGCGGTTGTGAGCCCGGCGCTTTCGGCGAGGTCGTTGCGGGCAGTGCGCTCCTCGGCCAGCACCACCAGGTCGCCTTTCATGCTGCTGCCGTCTTCGAAGAGGATGCCGGTGGCCGGCAGCATGGAACCCTGCGCACCCGTGCCGGTGCTGGCGGAAGGCACGACGGCGGTGGGGGGGCGGAGGGTTGTGCGGACGGGGGGGCGG
>BBFS01000055.1 GCA_001313365.1 Paenarthrobacter nitroguajacolicus JCM 14115 | reverse complement strand
CCCACCCCCCCTCCAACCCGACCATCTCTCACTCTTCTGAAGAAAGTGATAGATCGTCCGGCCCAAGCCCGAGGGATCGGATAGAGCGACCGGCCCAAGCCCGAGGGATCTGATAGAGCATCCGGCCCAAGCCCGAGGGATCGGATAGAGCGTCCGGGATACGACAAACGCCCCCGTATCGGAATACGGGGGCGTTTGGTGTACCGGGGGTGTTTAGCGTTCGATGTCGCCGCGGATGAAGGCTTCAACCTTGTCGCGGGCGAGGTCGTCGTTGAACTGCTCCGGCGGCGACTTCATGAAGTAGCTGGAAGCTGAAAGCAGCGGGCCGCCGATGCCACGGTCCAGGCCGATCTTCGCAGCGCGGATGGCGTCGATGATCACGCCGGCAGAGTTCGGCGAGTCCCACACTTCGAGCTTGTACTCAAGGGAAACGGGAGCGTCACCGAAGTTGCGGCCCTCAAGGCGGACGAAGGCCCACTTGCGGTCGTCGAGCCATGCAACGTAGTCGGACGGTCCAATGTGGACATCGTCGGCGTGCAGCTCAGCCTCGACGTTGGAGGTAACGGCCTGGGTCTTGGAGATCTTCTTGGACTCCAGGCGGTCGCGTTCCAGCATGTTCTTGAAGTCCATGTTGCCGCCGACGTTCAGCTGGTACGTGCGGTCCAAAGTGACACCGCGATCCTCGAACAGCTTGGCCATGACGCGGTGCGTGATAGTGGCACCGATCTGGCTCTTGATGTCGTCACCAACAATCGGGACACCGGCTTCAGTGAACTTGTCCGCCCACTCCTTGGTGCCTGCGATGAAGACGGGCAGCGCATTGACGAAAGCAACACCGGCATCGATAGCGCACTGGGCGTAGAACTTGGCGGCCTGGTCCGAACCAACGGGCAGGTAGCAGACCATGACGTCGGCCTTGGCCTCGCGGAGCGCGGCAACAATGTCAACGGCTTCTTCCGAGGCCTCGACGATGGTCTCGCGGTAGTATTTGCCGAGGCCGTCCAGGGTGTGGCCGCGCTGCACGGTCACACCAGTGGCCGGAACGTCGGCGATCTTGATGGTGTTGTTTTCGCTGGCACCGATGGCGTCTGCGAGGTCAAGTCCAACCTTTTTGCTATCGACGTCGAAAGCAGCAACGAACTGGACGTCGTTGACGTGGTACTTACCGAACTCGACGTGCATCAGACCCGGGATCGTGGCCTTGGGGTCAGCGTCGCGATAGTACTGAACACCTTGGACCAGCGATGCGGCGCAGTTACCTACGCCGACAATGGCAACACGAATCGGATGTGAAGACACGGAACTCCTTTTGAGAAATAACCTCAGGTGCCAGGCGCATCCCTGACTGAGTCCAGGGCACGGCTGATTGGCACGGCGCCATTCGGCGCACACTTGCATTGTAACCAACACAGCGGAAGCCGGTTTTGTTCCCTACCGGCTTCCGCTGTTTATGTCAGTTCTTGAATGTTACTTCTGCGCCCACAGATTGATGTCCGACTCGACGGCGAACTCGTCAATCGCAGTGAGCTCGTCTGTAGTGACTTCAGGTTGTTGATTGCGCTGAGAGTGTCCTCAAGCTGGTCCACGCTGGAAGCACCGATAAGTGCCGAGGTCACCGGCGAACCCTTGGCTGATCGCGAAGGATCCACGCAATGGCCATCTGTGCGAGGGTCTGCCCACGCCCCTCGGCAATGGCGTTCAATCCGCGCACGCGGTCCAGCTTGTCTTCAGTCAATGCGGACTCGGACAGGAAGCGTTCCTTGGCTGCTCGGGAGTCGGCCGGCACACCGTTGAGGTACCGGTTGGTGAGCATGCCCTGGGCGAGCGGGGAGAAGGCAATTGAACCGGCGCCCACTTGGTCCAGCGCTTCATACAGGTTGGGCGAGCCGTTTTCCGTCCACCTGTTCAGCATGGAGTAGCTGGGCTGGTGGATGAGCAGCGGGGGTTCCGAGCTCCTTCAGGATCCGGGCAGCTTCGAGGGTCTGCTCCGGGGTGTAGGAGGAGATGCCCGCGTAGAGTGCCTTGCCCGACCGGACCGCGTAGTCCAGCGCACCCATGGTCTCTTCCAGCGGCGTTTCGGGGGGGTCGGGACGGTGGCTGTAGAAAATGTCCACGTAGTCCAGGCCCATGCGCTCCAGCGACTGGTCGAGGCTGGAAATCAGGTACTTACGGGATCCCCCCCATTCCCCGTACGGCCCGGGCCACATGTAGTAGCCGGCTTTGGTGGAGATGACCAGTTCATCGCGGTACGGCTTGAAGTCGTCCTTCAAGTGACGCCCGAAGTTGGTCTCGGCCGATCCGTCCGGCGGTCCGTAGTTGTTGGCGAGGTCGAAATGGTTCACGCCGAGGTCGAATGCCCGGCGCAGGATGGCGCGCTGTTCGTCGAAGCGTTTGTCGTCGCCGAAGTTGTGCCAGAGTCCCAGCGAGATGGCGGGGGGGAGCTTGAGTCCGCTGCGTCCGACGCGGCGGTAGGGCATGGTTTCGTAGCGGTTTTCCGCAGCCGAATAAGTCATACGTACCATCCTGCCACTGCACAAACCGGGGGGTGACGGCGCTGTCCGCAATGTGGGCGCCGTCACCCTCGATCGACAGGCTTAGTGGACGCGCACGACGGCGGCGCTACCGCCGGGAAGCGTCAGTGTCCCTTCTTCCAGTGCTGCTTCGCTGTCAGTGGCCAGCAGCACGGAGCCGGTCAGCGGCGTCCCCAGTGCTTCGTTCCCGAAGTTGCAAACCACCCGGACTGAGCCGCGGGAGAACTGCAGCCAGTATTCGTCGTCGTCGAACTCAACGGAGGTCTCACCGAATCCACCGTCCGCCAGCTCCGGAGTGTTCCGGCGCAGCTGTGCTAAATCCTTGTACAGCTGCAGCAAGCGTGCGTGGTCGCCTTCTCCTGCTTCGTCCCACTTGAGCTTGGAACGCTGGAACGTTTCCAAGTCCTGCGGATCAGGGACCACGGCAGGGTCCCAACCCATGCGTTCGAACTCCTTGATCCGCCCCCCCTCCGCTGTGGCCTTCCCAAGCTCAGGTTCCGGGTGGGAGGTGAAGAACTGCCACGGCGTTGAGGCCCCCAAATTCCTCGCCCATGAACAACATGGGCGTGAACGGGGGGGACGTCATGGTCAGCACAGCCCCCCCTATGGCCAGCTTTCCATACGACAACGAAGCTGTGAGCCGGTCGCCAGTTGCCCGGTTGCCGATTTGGTCGTGGTTCTGCAAGCAGACCACCAGCGCAGACGGCTGCGCCAAATCGTGCCTGATGGGCCGGCCGTGATGCCGTTCCCGGAAGCTGGAGTAGCTGCCATCGTGAAGGAAGCCATGTTGCAGGACCTTCGCCAGGACTGCCAGGGAGTCAAAGTCAGCGTAGTAGCCGGTAGTCTCCCCGCTGAGGTTGACGTGCACTGCGTGATGGAAGTCGTCGCTCCACTGGCCTTCCAACCCGTAGCCGTTGTCCTTGCGCGGATAGATGAGCCGCGGGTTGTTCAGGTCAGATTCAGCAATCATGGTCCGGGGGGGAATTCCCATCTCCGCCTCAATCTCATCTCCCAGCGCGCCGAACTCCTCAAGGATGTGCACGGCACGCTCGTCACGCAAGGCATGCACGGCATCAAGACGAAGTCCGTCCACATGGTAGTCCCGGAGCCACATCGCCGCATTTTCCAGGATGTAGCGGCGAACGTCATCCGAGCCCGGTCCGTCCAGGTTGACCGAATCACCCCAAGTGTTGCCCTCCCCTGATTTCAGGTAGGGACCGTACTTGGGCAGATAGTTGCCGCTCGGCCCGAGGTGGTTGTAAACAACGTCCTGAATGACACCCAAGCCGGCCGCATGCGCAGCATCCACAAAGCGCTGGTATGCCTCAGGTCCGCCATAGGGTTCGTGGACGGCATACCAAAGGACACCGTCGTAGCCCCAGTTGTGGACACCGTTGAAGCCGTTGACCGGCAGCAGCTCGATGAAGTCGACACCAAGCTCCACCAGGTAGTCCAGCTTCCCGGCAGCGGCATCCAACGTTCCTTCGGGTGTGAAGGTGCCCAGATGCATCTCGTAGATCACGGAACCTTTGAGATTCCGGCCCTTCCATCCGCCGTCCTTCCACTCGTAAGTGGAGGGGGGGTCGAAGGTCGCAGACAATCCGTGGACCCCGTCCGGCTGCCTCCGCGAGCGGGGGGGATCGGGAAACGGCCCCTCCCCGTCAACGATGTAGCCGTACCGCACCCCCGTCGGCTTGCTGCGCCGCCACATCAGCCGGCGCGCGCCACCAACCGTGGGCGCCGCCGTCGTGGTGGTGTTCCATGCCGTACTCCCGGTCTCCGGCCAGCAACCGAACAGAATCGGCGTTCGGTGCCCAGACGTCGTAACGGTTTTTTCCAGCAGCGTTTTCCAGCATCAAGTTCCCCCTGTACGTGTTCAAGCGTGCTTGCAGTGACGATGTTGACGGTCAGCTCATCAGGACCGTCCAACAATCAGTCCGTGGGTACCAGTAGGGCCACCGGGTATTGCGCCAGCAATGTGGCCACAGGCACAGCACCGGCCCCGTACGTAGCGCCAGTGAGTTCATCCCGGCATTCCACTGTCAGTTCGATTGACGTGTCCCGCCAGCCGCCTTCCCTGGCCAGCGCTTGGGCAAGCGCGTGGCAACGGTGAGAGCTCCCCGACGGTCAGCCCCCTCGATCGAAAGCCACCACGTGTGCGGCGGCAGCGCCTTGGGCCGCGACGGGGAGGTAGCCGGCGAACAACCCGGGCCTGTCGCGACGCAACCGCAGCGCACGGGAAATCACCAGCAGTTTGGCAGCTTCCTCCGTGAATGCGGGCTTGGAACCATCATCCAGCTCCGCCAAGGCAGCGATGCGGGCTTGGAAGTCCACTGGCCGCCGGTTGTCAGGGTCAGTCAGCGAGCCGTCCCTGAATTCCGTCCCCCTGGTAGACGTCGGGGACGCCGGGCATGGTCAGCTGGATCAGTTTGGCGGACAGCGAGTTGGACGTTCCATAAGGTTCGAGCTCGTCCACGAAGTTCGTCAGGGCGGCGGTTACCTCCGGGACGTCGAATACGGCGTCGACGGCGGCAGCAACTTGCGCTCGAACTCCTGGTTGGGGGGGTCGGTCCAGTTAGTGGAATTACCGGCCTCGCGGGCTGCCTTCAAGGCATAGGACTGTAAACGCTGGCGATCCGCGGGCCATGCGCCCACGATCGATTGCCAGATCAGTGCCGAGAGGGGGGGCCCATCGGGGGGGATGGGGGGGGCGAGTTCCTGGACGGTGCGAGGAAAAGCTCCCATTCAGGTACTGCCTCGGAGATGACCGAGATCCTGGCCCTTGCGTCCTCGCTCCGCTTGGTGTCGTGGGTACTCAGCGTTGTCATGGAGAGCGGCAATAGCTGCTGCCTGCGGGCCATTCGCTCATGGAAGACTCCACTGGGGATCGAGAACTCCGTGGGATCCGCGCCCACTTCCGTCAGTGATCCTAGCCGCGTATAGCGGAAGAACGCAGTGTCCTCCACACCCTTGGCCATCACCATGCCGGACGTCTGCTGGAAACGCCGGGCCAGCAAACTGGTCTCATCCAGCAAGAGCGGCTGAAGCTGGCCGAGGACGGTTGCCAGGTCAGGTCGCTCCCTGGCGGCATTTTCCACGGACTCTACGAGCGTCTTCCCGCCGTAGGCAGATATGTCCTGTAGATGGGGGGGAAGCAACAAATTACTTCAGCCAGTGCGTCGGCAACCTTGGCGAACGGCAGCTCCAAGGTTTCGGGTACCAGGCGGGCCAGCCGCAGGATTTCCGAGCGCAAAATGCCATCGGCGATGCGGCGCTTGGTGGCATGAATCATGGCGTGGTAATCCGCCGGAGCGTCCGCATTCCGCAGACGGGCATCGAGGGAGTTCAGGTACTCCTCCGCAGCCGGGTCCACAAAAAGGCGGTCAACGTCAGCCAAGGCGTCGTATCCTGTGGTCCCTTCGCAGTCGAAGGTCTCGGGCAGCCGCTCCCCCCCGGTTCCAGGATCTTCTCCACCAACAGGTAAGCGCCCCCCCCGTCACCTCGCGCAGCCTGGCGAGGTAACCCTCGGGGGTCGGCGAGCCCATCCGGGTGGTCGATCCTCAGACCGTCCACCAGACCTTCGCGGAACCAGCGGACAATCTCTTCATGGGACTCGTCAAAGACCCAGGGAACCTCGACGCGCACTCCGGCCAAGGTGTTCACTGCGAAGAACCGCCGGTAGTTCAGGTCTGCGTCAGCCCGGCGCCAGCCAACCAACTCATAGTGCTGCCGGGCATGGACCTCACGCGGGTTGTCCCCGGACGTGTACGTCCCCTCGGCCAACGGGAAACTGTGGTCGTAGTAGCGAAGTTCGTCGTCAACGACCTTCAGCTCGTCAAGGTCGTCGTCACTTCCCAGGACGGGGGGGATGCGGATCTTCCCCCCCGCCGAACTCCCAGTCGACGTCGAAGGCCTCGGCATACTTTGAGCCGCGGCCTTCCCTCAGCAGCTGCCACCACCATGCATTCTGCTTGGGCGAAGCAACGCCCATGTGGTTCGGCACGATGTCGGCCAGGATGCCCAGGCCCTTGTCCTTCGCTGCCTTGGACAGGGCGGAGAGCCTTCCGGGCCTCCCCCCCTGGAGGGATCCACAGTGGAGGGATCGGTCACGTCATAACCGTGGTCCGAGCCCTTTTCTGCAGTCAGGATCGGTGACACATAGACCCAGTCGATACCCAGGGACTGCAGGTATCCCGTGAGCTCAGCTGCATCCTGAAGAGTGAAGCTCGGGCGAATTTGGAGCCGATATGTGGAGACAGGGGTCCTCATGCGTTCGGCTCCTTCGTTTCACCTTCATCGTCATCGCCCTCGGGCGCAGCGCCTTGTAATCGAACGGCAACGACGTCACCGCAGGGGCGGTGATGGATGCCGTTTCCGGAGTGCTCGTATGAGTCAGCGCGGCAAGGGAAGCTGCAACAGAGTGATCCGGTTCAATTTCCGGGGGGGTGCTGTGGGCACGGAGTACCACCAGTGACTTACCGCCGACCATCAGGATCTGGTCGGGCTTGATAACGCCTGCTTCAGCGCCTTCTCCAGCGGTGTCGATCATGACATCCCAAGCGGGCGCATACTCGTCGGAAGGAATCCGGAAGCCTACTTCGTCCTGGTCGGCATTGAAGTACAACAGGAAGTTGACGTCAGTGATACGTCGGCCCTGTGTGTCCCGGCCATGGATACCGTCGCCGTTAAGGAACACGCCCACGGAGCGTCCCAGGGCTTCGTCCCAATCGGACGGCGTCATGGTGCTCGCGTCGGCATCCAGCCATACGATGTCCGGGAGCCGCTCGCCTTCACCACGCAATACCGGACGACCATCGAAGAATCGACTGCGACGCAGGCTCGGATGTTTGGCACGGAGTGCGCTGACCGCCGCCGTGAACTCGATCAGGGGCTGGTCCACGTTGTCCCAGTTGATCACGTGAGCTCGGAGTCCTGGCAGTAGCCGTTGTTGTTGCCGTTCTGCGTCCTGCCGAGTTCGTCGCCGTGCAGAAGCATGGGAACACCCTGGGACAGGAACAGCGAGGCAATGAAGTTGCGCTGCTGGCGTGCCCGCAGACCAAGGACGGTGGGATCATCCGTGGGCCCTTCCGCACCGCAATTCCAGGAACGGTTGTGGGATTCGCCGTCGTTGTTGCCCTCGCCGTTGGCTTCGTTGTGCTTCTCGTTGTAGGACACAAGGTCAGCCAGCGTGAAGCCATCGTGGGCGGTGACGAAGTTGATCGAGGCCACCGGGCGACGCCCGGAGTGCTCGTAAAGGTCTGCCGACCCTGTCAGCCGGGATGCGAACTCGCCCAAGGTGGAAGGTTCGCCGCGCCAGAAGTCGCGGACGGTGTCGCGGTATTGGCCGTTCCACTCTGTCCACTGGGGAGGGAAGTTGCCCACTTGGTAGCCGCCGGGCCCAACGTCCCAAGCTCGGCAATGAGCTTCACCTGTGAGACCACCGGGTCCTGTTGGATGAGTTCGAAGAAGGTGGACAGCTTGTCCACATCGTAGAACTCACGGGCCAACGTGGAGGCGAGGTCAAAGCGGAATCCGTCTACGTGCATCTCGGTCACCCAGTAGCGCAGGGAATCCATGAGCAGCTGGAGGGAGTGCGGGCTGCGGACATTGAGCGAGTTGCCCGTGCCGGTGTAGTCCATGTAGTACTTCTGGTCGTCTTCCACCAGGCGGTAGTACGCGGAGTTATCAATGCCCTTGAAGGACAGCGTGGGTCCAAGGTGGTTTCCCTCGGCCGTGTGGTTGTACACGACGTCGAGGATGACCTCGATACCAGCTGTGTGCAGCGCCCGCACCATGGCCTTGAAGTCCTGGACCTGCTGTCCGGTATCACCCTTGGAGCTGTAGCTGTTGTGGGGCGCAAAGAAACCGATGGTGTTGTAGCCCAGTAGTTGTTCAGGCCCTTGTCCTGCAGGATGCCGTCATTGACGAACTGGTGCACCGGCATGAGTTCGATCGCCGTGATCCCCAGCTTCTGCAGGTGGGAAATAACCGCCGGGTGGGCGACGCCGGCATATGTGCCGCGCTGCTCCTCGGGCACTTCCGGATGCATCTGGGTGAGGCCCTTGACGTGCGCCTCATAGATTACGGACTTGTGATACGGAATCCGCAGGAGCTTGTCACCGTCCCAGTCGAAGAACGGGTTGATGACCACGCCCAGCATCATGTGCGGCGCAGAGTCCTCGTCGTTGCGTGAATCCGGGTCACCCATGTTGTATGAGAACAGGGCCGGGTCCCAGTCGATCTGACGGTGGACGGCCTTGGCGTAAGGATCCAGCAGCAGCTTGTTGGGATTAAAGCGTTGGCCCTCGTCAGGGTTGTAGGGGGGGCCGTGCACCCTGTAGCCGTACTTCTGTCCCGGTTGGACCTGCGGCAGATAGCAGTGCCATACGTAACCATCCACTTCGGTAACGTCTACGCGGACTTCCCCCGCCGTCGTCGTCGAAGAGACACAATTCCACTTTTTCGGCCTTCTCGCTAAAAAGCGCGAAGTTGGTGCCGGTGCCGTCAAAGGTGGCACCCAGCGGATAAGCCGATCCAGGCCAGACTTCCATGCGTTCTCCTCTTGATGATGCGAACAACTGTTGCAAGCCTACTCAAGCCCCCCCCAGACACCGACAGCAACCTTACGGTCTTGTTGGGTCGTATTCCGCGCTGAGCGAACCAATAACGCGGGGTACAGCCTCCGCGATCGCCGAGGCTGTAAGGGGGCCCTCCGTCGAAATCTGCCGATGCCAGAGCACCAGCCCGGCCGTGAACGCTTGCAGCAACCGCGGCCAGGGCAGCCCAGCGGTCGGCGGGGGGGTCCACGCACAAGGCGGCATATGCGCCGTCGTCGTGCCGGATGGATTCCGCAGCCTGCGCCAGAAGGGCGCCCAGAACGCCGGCCAGGACATCGCCGCTGCCTGCGGTGGCCATCCACGCGGTGCCTTCGGATTGGCTGAACACCACGCCCGACGGCGACGACACCAGCGTGGTGGCACCCTTCAGGAGCACCGTGGCACCGGTCTGCTCGGCGGCCTGCCGCACGAAGTGGAGGGGTCGGGATTCGACGTCGTCGCGGGTCACCTTCACTTCCCCCCCCGTGGAAGGGAGCGAGTTCAGCAAGGTAGCCAGCTCGCCGGCATGGGGGTGTCAGTATCCAATGAGCGGTGCAGCGTTCCGGCAGGAGGCTCAAGGCTCCGGCGTCGACGACCACCGGCAAATCGTCAGCAAGGGCCAACGCGCCGGCTTCCTTCGCCCGCTGCAGCTGTTCCTCGCCGTCAACCCCCCCGGACCCCAGCAACCACGCTTGGACTCGGCCGGAATGATCCGTCTCCCACAAGGCTTCCGGAGTTCGGGCAAGCACCAGTTGGGCCGCGGATTGAGGCCCGAGATAGCGCACCATGCCCACTCCGGCGAGAGCGGCCGCATGAACGCTCAGAGCAGCAGCTCCCGCGAAACGCGCCGAACCTGCTACTACTCCCAGGACGCCCCCGCGAGTATTTATGCGCACGTCGGCCTGGCTTGGGCAGCAAAGTGCCAAGGTCCGAGTCAGTGAGGCGGCGAAGCTCAGCTGATACTTTCCAAGGATCGCTCAATCCCGATCGCCACCAGCTCCACGCGCCCGGCGCAGCCTCACCCGGGTCGGCCATGAGTCCGGCTTTGATGCCGCCAAACGTCACGGTGATATCCGCATCCAGGACGGGCCAATGCACTTCCCCGCTGTTGGCGTCCAGTCCGCTGGGGAGGTCGCATGCCACCACCAGCCGGGGGGGACGCAGTTCTTGAAGTGAAGCCACCAACTCCGCCGGGGGGGCTTCCCTCAATCCCCCCCGCGGGCACCGGTCCCGAGCAGCGCGTCGATAATGCAGTCACTGCCCGCGCTGAGGACCGCAAGCTCCTCTGCGTTCCCGGCCTCCAGCTGGACAACGCGCCCCGCCTGCTGCGACGAGAGCAGCCAAGCTCCTGATGCACCTCAGGTGCGGCGAGTACCGCCGTCGTGCGCATTCCGCGACGGGCCAACATTGCCGCAGCGAAAAGGCCGTCGCCGCCGTTGTTGCCCTTGCCGGCCAGCACCGTGACACTGGCGCCTGCAAGCTTTCGCCTGCTTTTGACCTCGCGAGCCACGCTTGCGCCAAGCCATAAGCTGCGCGTTGCATCAGAACAGCGCCCTCACCGGAGTCCAGGAGCGGTTGTTCCGCATCCCTGATCTGTTGTCCGGTGAAAGCGCTGATCATTGTTTTTATGAAGTTCGCTTAGCCCTCGGCGAGGACAGTCGCCGTGGCTATGCCGCCGTCGTGGCTCATGGACAAGTGCCAGCGCTTGACGCCTTTGGCCTCAGCCACAGCAAGCACTGTCCCCCCCTTGACTTGAACGGTGGGTCCGTTCTCGTCGAGGCCAATCCAGCAATCCTGCCAGTTCATGCCCGCCGGAGCGCCCAGCACCTTGGCTACAGCTTCCTTGGCAGCAAAACGTGCAGCCAGGGACCGGGTGTTGAGTTCCCGCTCGGCAGGAACGAACAAGCGGTCCCGCAGTCCCGGTGTCCGTTCCAACTGCCGGCCGAACCGCTCGATGTCTACGACGTCTACGCCAATGCCAACAATCATGGCGTTATTCTACGGTCACGCTCTTGGCCAGGTTACGCGGCTGATCGACGTCGTAACCCTTGGCACCAGCGAGTTCAGCAGCGAAGATCTGCAGCGGAACGGTGGTGAGCAGCGGCATCAGCAGAGTGGGGGTCTCCGGTACGTAGAAGACGTGCTCTGCGTAATCCTTGACCGATTCGTCGCCCTCTTCAGCGATCACCAGGGTACGGGCACCACGTGCGCGGACTTCCTGGATGTTGCTGACTACCTTGGCGTGCAGGGAATCGCGGCCACGCGGGGGGGACGGGACAACAACGAAGACCGGCTGGCCGTCGTCGATCAGGGCGATCGGACCGTGCTTGAGCTCGCCGGCGGCGAAGCTTCAGCATGGATGTAGGCGATTTCCTTGAGCTTCAAGGCACCTTCCAGGCTACCGGGTAGCCCACGTGGCGGCCCAGGAACAGGACGGACTTCTCGTCCTTCATGCTGCGGGCGAGCTCGCGCAGGGGGGCCCTGCGTTGTCCAGGATTTTCTGGATCTTGGCCGGGATCTTGTTGAGGTCCGCGAGGACATCCTTGATCTGGCCGGAGAAGATGTTGCCCCCCCGCAGCTGGGCCAGGTACAGGCCCAGCAGGTACGCCGCTGTGATCTGCGCCAGGAATGCCTTGGTGGATGCAACGGCAATTTCAGGACTGCGTGCGTGTAGAGCACGGCGTCGGATTCACGCGGGATGGTTGAACCGTTGGTGTTGCAGATGGAGATCGTCTTGGCGCCCTGCTCGCGGGCGTAGCGGACAGCCATCAGCGTGTCCATGGTCTCGCCCGACTGGCTGATGGAGACCACCAGCGTGTTGGAGTCAACGATGGGGGTCACGGTAGCGGAACTCGTGTGCGAGCTCCACCTCGGTGGGAATCCGGCACCAGTTTTCGATTGCGTACTTGGCTACGAGACCGGCGTACGCTGCCGTGCCGCAAGCCAGCACGATGATCTTGTCCACCTGCTTGAGGAGCTCAGGATCGATGCGGACTTCGTCAAGGGTGAGCTTGCCGTTGAGGTCCGAGCGGCCCAGGAGGGTCTGCGCTACGGCGTCCGGCTGGTCGTTGATTTCCTTCTCCATGAAGGAGCTGAATCCACCCTTTTCAGCCGAAGCCGGGTCCCAGTCAACGTGGTATTCCTTGCCCTCGGCGGGAGCGCCGAAGAAATCGGTGATCTCTACGGTGTCCGCGGTGATGGTGACAATTTGGTCCTGTCCCAGTTCCACGGCGCGGCGGGTGTAGTCGATGAAGCCGGAAACGTCCGAGCCGAGGAAGTTCTCGCCATCGCCCAGGCCCACTACCAACGGGGGAGTTGCGACGGGCGGCCACGACGACGTCGGGCTGGTCCGCGTGGACTGCGAGAAGGGTGAAAGCGCCTTCGAGTCGCTGGCAAGCCAGGCGCATCGCCTCGGTGAGGTTGCCGCCGCCGTCATTGAGTCGGGTGCGGAAGATGTCACCGATAAGGGCGGCTGCAACTTCGGTGTCGGTTTCCGACTCGAAGGTGACGCCCTTACCCAGCAGTTCCTGCTTAAGCTCAGCGAAGTTCTCAATGATGCCGTTGTGAATGACTGCCAGCTTGCCGCCGTCGGAAAGATGCGGGTGTGCGTTACGGTCGGTGGGCCCGCCGTGCGTAGCCCAACGGGTATGGCCGATGCCGGTCAGGGACTCGGGAACCGGATTTGCTTCCAGTTCCGCGATCAGGTTGCTCAGCTTGCCGGACTTTTTACGGGACGAAATGGTCCCATCAGCGACTACTGCGACGCCGGCGGAGTCATAGCCGCGGTATTCCAGACGGCGCAGCCCTTCCACCACAACGTCAAGAGCGCTGTATCCAGCTGCCTTGCGAGACGAATTGCCAACATAGCCTACGATTCCACACATGGGTACAAGCCTAGCGGCTAGGGCAAACAACTGATGTGGGACATCCTCCCTCCACCCCCCCTTCCGCGCGGGATCGACCACTCACAATTCACCTGCCCGTCGTCGCGCATTTCCTGATCCGCCCCGCGGAGGCAGAATCATGAGCGTGACTTTGCAACGCACCGAAGCTAATGGCGACGGCGCTTCCCCGTTTGTAGAGCTGGACCGTCAAACGTGTCCAGGCTTGCAGCGCAGATGGAGCAGCCTCTCAACGAAGAGGACATTTTCCGTCTCCGCGGCCTCGGCGATCCCTTGGATATGAAGGAAGTCCGGGAGGTTTACCTCCCGCTGTCACGCCTCCTGCACCTGTACGTCGAGGCGTCCCACCAGCTGCACGCAGCCACCACCACCTTCCTGGGCGAGCAAACCCAGCGGACGCCGTTCGTGATCGGCGTGGCCGGTTCAGTTGCTGTTGGTAAGTCCACCATCGCCCGCGTGCTCCGGGAAATGCTCAGGCGCTGGCCCGGAACTCCCAACGTGGAACTCATCACCACAGACGGCTTTCTCTACCCCCCCTTGGCCGAGCTCAAGCGCCGGCATCTGCTGGAGCGCAAGGGTTTTCCGGAGTCCTACGACCGCCGTGGCCTTCTTCGCTTCGTCTCGGAAGTAAAAGGCGGCGCCGAGGAAGTCCGCGCCCCCCCTGGTACTCCCACGTCACTTACGACATCGTGCCGGGCAAGGAAGTCGTGGTGCGGCGACCCGACGTCCTGATCGTTGAAGGCCTCAACGTCCTGGCCCCCCCGCCCGTCCCCGCATGGACGGCAAACAAGGACTGGCCGTCAGCGACTTCTTCGATTTCTCCATCTACGTCGACGCCAAAACTTCCTATATTGAGGAGTGGTACGTAGACCGCTTCCGGAAGCTGCGGACCACAGCCTTCGCCCAGCCCGAGTCCTACTTCCACCGCTACGCCACGTTGTCCGACGACGACGCCGAATCCACCGCACGCGGCATTTGGAAACGCATCAACGAGCCAAACCTTGAGGAGAACGTGCTGCCTACCCGCGGACGTGCACAGCTGGTCCTTACCAAGGACGCAGACCACTCCATCCGCCGCATGCTGCTGAGGAAGGTCTAGCTTGCAGAACAATCCTCAACCACTGCCCAGCCGACGGGTTTTCGCGAGCCTCCTGACCGCTGGTGCCGGAATGGCAGCCCTGGCCGCCTGCACGCCGGACAACACCACTCCCTCCCCTGTCGCAGCCAACGCCGCCAGCGACGTCCCCCCTCGGCCTCCGCAGCGTCCTCCGTGGCCACGCCCGGCGCCGCTACCACCGAGCCTGCACCCTCCAGCGACATACCTGCCAGCACCGCTCCCTCGCATTCCGTAGCCCCCCCTCAGCACTCGCTGACGGATCCGGCGAGCCCCTGGGTTGTCGTCAACAAGCACCGGCCATTGGTCCCCAGGATTTCGTTCCGGCAGATTTGGTGCAGCCGGGCGTACGGCTCGCCGTCAGTGGCGAAGCGGCTCTGCTTAACAGCACGACGGCGTCTGCCGCAGAAAAGATGTTCGGCGCAGCGCCGCGGAGGGCGTCATCATGACATTGGCCTCTGGTTACCGTTCTTATTCCACCCAAGTGACCACGTACAACGGGTACGTAGCCAGCACCGGTCAGGCTGCAGCGGACCGCGCGTCCGCCCGCCCAGGGCACTCCGAGCACCAGACTGGTTGTCTTTCGACATTGGCGACGGCGCGGGTGCCTGCAGCTTCCAACCTTGCTTTGCCGAACAGCCCGCCGCTGTGTGGGCGAAAGCCAATGCCCACAAGTTCGGCTTTGTGGTCCGCTATCCGTGGATGTTCCACGACACCACCGGGTACTTTTACGAGTCCTGGCACCTGCGCTACATCGGCGTGGAAGCAGCCACCGACATGGTCACGCGCGGCATTGCGACCGTGGAAGAGTACTTTGGGCTCGAAGCAGCGCCGGACTACCTCTAGTACAGGATGCTTAGGCTCTAGTCCCTAAACACTGAGGCCCGCTCCCTGCTTCAACTCAAGCAAGGGAGCGGGCCAAAAAGTGTTCTTTCCTAGACTGCCATTTCGCTGGGGGGGCGCCCAAACGGTCCTTGACCACGGCAGCAAGACCCTTGCAGATGCGCTCGGCTGTTTCCATGTCAGCGGCTTCCACCATGACTCGGACCAACGCTCGGTGCCTGAGGGGGGGCGGAGCAGCACACGGCCGGTTTCACCCAGTTCAAGCTCAGCTGCCGCAACGGCCTGGGCAACGCCCTCGTCCGTGGCGGCACGGGCCTTATCCACGTCCTTGACGTTGATCATGAGCTGCGGAAGCTTGGTCATGGCGCTGGACAGTTCCTTGAGGCTGCGGCCCGTCAGGGCAACCTGCGCGGCAAGCTGGAGACCAGTCAGAACACCATCACCCGTGGTGGCGAAGTCCGAGAAGATCACATGGCCGGACTGTTCGCCACCAAGGTTGTACCCGCCGTCGCGCATTTCCTCCAGAACATAACGGTCACCAACACCGGTCTCGCGGATAGTGATACCGGCATCGCGAAGGGCGATCTTGAGGCCAAGGTTGCTCATGACCGTGGCAACAAGGATGTTGTCCTTGAGCTTTCCGGCTTCCTTGAGTGCCAGCGCCAGGATCGCCATGATCTGGTCGCCGTCCACTTCATTGCTTCATGGTCAACGGCCAGGCAGCGGTCGGCGTCGCCGTCGTGCGCTACCCCCAAGGTCCGCGCCGTGCTTGACCACCGCTTCCTTCAGCGGGCCCAGGTGCGT
This sequence comes from Paenarthrobacter nitroguajacolicus JCM 14115, assembly GCA_001313365.1. The sequence goes on along the minus strand of BBFS01000055.1, from coordinate 15,240 downwards.
GGAGCCTACGCCGTCGTTGATATTCAGGCCGTCAGGCTCTGCTCCGATCACCACGACGTCAGCCCCGGCGTCCTTGAACACCTGGGCGAACAGCCACTTGCTGCGCCGTGGGCGCAGTCCAGGACCACCTTCAGGCCTTCCAAACGCTTGGGGGGGAGCGTGCCCAGAAGGTGCACGATGTACCTGTCCTCGGCGTCTGAGAACCGCTGGATGCGTCCGACGTCGGCGCCTACCGGCCGCTGGGGCTCTTTGCCCAGCTGCGCTCGATGGCGTCCTCAACATCGTCCGGAAGCTTTTGACCGCCCCCGGGCGAAGAACTTAATACCGTTGTCCGGAGCCGGGTTGTGGGAGGCCGAGAGCATGACGCCGAAGTCGGCGTCGAGATCTGCCACCAAGTAAGCCGCTGCGGGCGTGGGGGGGAGCACACCGGCGTCGTACACGTCGATGCCAGAGCTTGAAAGCCCGGCTTCAACGGCAGCGGCAAGGAATTCGCCGCTGGCCCGGGGGGGTCCCTGGCGACGACGGCGCGCGGCCGCTTGCCATCGGTTGTGCGGTCATGGCCGAGTACGACGGCGGCTGCCTGCGCGAGCTGCATAGCCAGTTCGGCGGTGAGCAATCCGTTCGCGAGACCGCGGACGCCATCTGTTCCAAATAATCTAGACATCGGGTCAAGTTTAGACGACGCCGGGACAGCACTGGTTCAAGGGGCCGCCGGAGGGTCACAAGCGGCGCTCCTCTTGACTCCCCTGTCCGGGTTCTGAAACGACGAAAGCCCGCCCCGCCGAAACGGCGGAACGGGCTTTCGATACCCCGAACGGGGTGAAGCGGATTAGCGCTTGGAGTACTGCTGAGCCTTACGTGCCTTCTTGAGACCAGCCTTCTTGCGCTCGATGACGCGGGCGTCACGGCTCAAGTAACCGGCCTTCTTGAGGGTTGCGCGGTTGTTGTCGACGTCGATCTCGTTCAGCGAGCGAGCAACACCGAGACGCAGCGCACCGGCCTGGCCGGAGATGCCACCGCCGTGGATACGGGCGATGACGTCGTAGGCGCTTCAAGATCAAGGATCTTGAAGGGCTCGTTGACGTCCTGCTGGTGCAGCTTGTTCGGGAAGTAGTTGTCCAGCGTGCGGCCGTTGATGGTCCACTTGCCGGAACCCGGAACAACGCGAACGCGTGCAACGGCTTCCTTGCGGCGGCCAACAGCTGCACCGGCAACGGTCAGTGCCGGGCGCTCCTTCTTGGGCGCATCTTCACCAGACGTGCTTTCAGAGGTGTAGCTGGTGAGGGTTTCCTCAGCCTCGACGGCTTCGGCGGTCAGTTCTTCGTTCTGAGCCACGGTTCTCCTTGTAATGAAAAGTTGGTTGGTGGCCAGGACTACTGGGCGACCTGGGTGATTTCGAAAGTCTTCGGCTGCTGTGCAGCGTGGGGGGGTGCTCAGCGCACGGTAGACCTTGAGCTTGCCCAACTGCTGTGCAGCGAGGGAGTTCTTGGGGGGGAGCATGCCCTTGATGGCCTTCTCAACAGCGCGAACCGGGTTGGATTCCAACAGCTCGGCGTAGTTGACGGAGGTTAGGCCGCCCGGGTAACCGGAGTGGCGGTATGCGCGCTTCTGCTCCAGCTTGGCGCCGGTGAGGGCAACCTTTTCAGCGTTGATGATGATGACGAAGTCGCCCATGTCCATGTGGGACGCAAAGGTCGGCTTGTGCTTTCCGCGCAGCAGTGTTGCGGTCTGGCTGGCAAGACGACCAAGGACAACGTCGGTGGCGTCAATGACGTGCCACTGGCGGTTGATATCGCCGGGCTTCGGGGGTGTACGTACGCACGGTTTTGCCTCGTTCTTGTTCTGGCGTTCATGTTTTAGGCGGCACGCAATAAGGCGTGCACCTATCTATGTATGCGCTACCGGAGCAGAGGTGAGGGCTCTATGTACCAGTTATCCCAGGATCTCGAAATGCCTCAGGAGTTAGCGATCCTGCAACTGGATCCCCCCCCGGAAGGCATGTGTCATCGAGATAGGACACGCACAACGACTCTAAACAATACCGTCACTAGGGCGTCCGGGTCAAAATGGGGGGGTAACCGCCCCTAGGGGGGGTAGCGCACCTTTACCAAGGGAGAAACATGACCGATGGCCCCGGCGTCCCGCTCCTCATTGCGCTCCTCGGGTTGCTGCTCAGCCTACTGCCGAGCTAGTGATCGCCCGCACGCTGCCGCGACTCGGCGGCGTGCCTGCCTCAAGGTCCGGATCACGACGGCGGCGGTCACCGCGCTGCTTTTTGGCTTACTGGCATGGCGTTTTGGGTTTTCTCCGGAGTTGCCGGCATTTCTTTTATTGGCATTGCTTGGCGTTCAGCTTTCGCGGATTGATTTTACCGTCCACTTGCTGCCGAACGCACTGGTTTTGCTTTTGTTTGGGGGGGGCGGATTGGTCCTGCTCCTTGCCTCCGCTGCCCTCACGCCAGGATGGGCGGACTTGATTCGAGCTCTCGCCGGAGGGGGGGCGATCCTGTTCGCCGGCTACTTAATTCTGGGACTTATTTCGCCGGGAAGCCTCGGAATGGGCGATGTGAAGCTCGCAGCGCCCTGGGGCTGTACTTGGGGTACTTGGGTTGGGGCCAAGTACTCTTCGGGGGGCTTCTGGGATTCGTGGTGGGCGGGGTGCTCACGGTCCTGATGTTGCGCCTGCGATCAGCTGAAAAGCCCGTGGAGACGGCTCACGGCCCTGCAATGGTGGTCGCCGCTCTGGGCGTGGCCCTGCTCATGAACTAAGCAAGGGTAAGTACGCCCTTACTCAGGCCCCACTGTGCATCGCAATTAATAAGGCTGCTTCGCAAATCAAGTAGTTTCCGCCTGTTATGGCGTCGAAACTGAGTACTCACTGCCTCCGCAGTGCGCCACCAAGTAATGAGTGGCCCATGAAATCGAGTACGACTACGCATTGTGGCTTCTGCCTGCCTGGTGAATTCTTATCTCATCGAATTCCGAACCGCTAAAGCTACATGGGGGGGCAGTTCGAAAGTCGGACGAATTTCAATTCGAAGTTCGTCATTCATCATTTGCCAATTTTATTCTGGGAAGGATTTTCCAATGTCATCTCTCATGGTTTCCGTCATTTCGTACATCGCCGGCGTCAAGGACCGCTTCACCTCCGAGGAGAAGGGTGCGACGGCTGTTGAATATGGCCTGCTCGTTGCACTGATCGCGGCTGTCATCGTCGGCACCGTGCTCACACTGGGCACTGAGGTGCTCAAGGGCTTCACCACGGTCGTCACCACACTTCCGTAGCTCGGAACTGGCCGGCTTCATATCGAAACCCGGGCCGGCTGCTCCGATACCCTCATCGGCTGCAGCGGCTCGGAATCGTTTTCTGGGAGTTGCTATGAGATCCAAAGGTAGGAAGAGTAAAACGCTCTTTAAAAGAAAGCCCTCTACCGCTAAAAGCCAGTCTGGTGCGGTAGCAGTTGAATTCGCACTTGTACTGCCGATATTCCTCGTCTTGGTACTGGGGGGGATTTTTGAGTTCGGCCGGGCATTCAACATCCAGATTTCCTTGTCTGAGGCCGCTCGCGAAGCAGCCCGCTACGCAGCTATTCATCAATCAGATTCCACCTACAGCGTCGGCGACGCGCAGGCGGCTGGTGTGGCCGCCGCGCCCACCGTGGACTTGGCTCCGGGCGACATCACCGTCACGTCGTCGGGCACAAGCCCGTGCAACGTGGAGGTCAATATCTCCTACAGCACGCCGTGGATGACTGGATTTCCAGGACTGGTGCCTGGGATGCCGGCCGAACTGGATATCTCCGGGACAGGAGTCATGCGATGCGGCGGCTGAAACACGATGATCGCGAGCGCGGCGCTGTTGCTCCCATGACCGCCATGCTGATGGTGGCCCTACTGGGCATGACTGCTTTCGCCGTAGATGTTGCCATGATGTACTCCGAGCACGCTCAGTTGCAGAACGGTGCCGACTCATCAGCAATAGGCATCGCCCAGGCTTGTGCACAGAACGCAGCTTCAGCCGACTGTGCTGCACCCACATCAGCAGCAACCTCCTTGGCGGGCTTGAATGCACTCGACGGTGTCAGCAATGCGCCACAAGCTCGGTAAATCTGGGCACCGGGACCGTTGATGTCACCACCCAATCCCGCAACACCTCCGGCGATAATCACTTCACTCTGGTGTTCGCGCGAGCCTTGGGCGTCGAGACAGCCAACATCCAGGCCTCGGCCCAAGCTAAATTCGGCGGATTCTCAGCTACGGATGCCATCCCGCTGACGTTCTCCCAATGCGAGGCGGACCCGAGCTTCACCAAGGGCCTGCAGTTCTTCCCGGTTCACGGCACCACGCTTTCCGACGACCCGGACTACGCATGCCAGCACCAGTCTTCATCGGGATTCGAGCTTCCCGGTGGATTCGGCTGGCTCAAACACCCAGGCTCCACCTGCACGGTGCACATAGACATTGACGATCCCTGGTTGGAGGCCAACGAGGGCAATGATTTCGATTCGACGTGCGCTGCCGCCTTCGCGTCCTGGGAGACCAAGCTCAAAGCCGGCAAGCCTGTGGAACTTCTCATTCCGATTTTCGAAACAGCCTGCCCAGTGAAGAAGGGTACGGGAACCAACCCCTGCGCTTCCTCACCCTACAAGAAGTCCTTCAAGATCGAGGCCTTCGCGCAGATCTCTCTCCGGGGGTGGCATCTCACGGGCGGCGGATCCAGCTACATGACCTCCGATGCCTCTGCGCTTCAGAAGTCCCTGGGTCTCAAGAACAGCGACACAGGTTTGTACGGCACCTTCATCAAGAAAGTAAGTCTGACGGAGGCCGCAACTCTGGGCGGCCCAACCACGTACGGCGCCTTGGGCGTCCAACTCACCGAGTAGTAACCAATCTGGGAGAAAACTCCATTGCACTAAGGAGAATCAAAGTGAAAACTCGCCTACTGGGAGGCATAGTCGCAGTCGTGCTGGCAATAGTCGGCACGCTGCTACTGGTCACATACGTTCAAGCAGCAGACGCGCGGGCACAAAAGGACCTCCAGCCCGTTGATGTCCTTGTTATCCAAAGTCAGGTTCCCGAGGAGCCGATCTTCAGCAGATCAAGTCTGCTGTAAAGCTTGCTTCGCTACCCGCGGCTTCGGTACCCAATGGTGCCTCAAGAGCCTCTCCGGAATGGAGGGCAAAGTCGCGGGGGGGCAGACTCATGCCTGGTGAAGCCCTGCTGGGAAACCGCCTGGTGGATCCCAACAGCCTGGCGGCCCCGGGATCAGTCCCAGTGCCCGACGGACTTCAAGAAGTTTCAGTACAACTTGATGCGCAGCGCGTTGTAGGCGGGCGACTGGCCGCCGGCGACACCGTAGGCGTCGTGGTGCTGGTGGGCGAGAACGGGCAATCCGACACTGACGCTTCAGCCAGCTCGTCTTCCATAAAGTGCTCGTTACCAGCGTTCAGCGGGCCACAGCCAGGAACTCGAACACCGCGCAAGCAAGCTCGGAGCAGGCCAATACACAGCTGCCGGAGGGTTCATTCATTGTGACACTCGCCCGCAGCGATGTGGACGCCACCAAGATCGTTTACGGAGCAAAGTACGGGGATATCTGGCTGACGAAAGAGCCCGCCGAAGCCCAGGAAAGCGCACGCGTCACCATCAAGAAGGCAGAGGTACTCCAATGAGCCGCTTTCTAGTCATCACGGCTGATGTAGATTTCGAAAAGCGCGTCCGCCAAGCCGCGGCCGGCATGCATGGCGATGTGCAGTCCATCATTGCCGACTACTTGCCGCAGGGCCCGGACGACGTCCTCCGGGTGCTGTCCGGACAACTGCTGGAAGTCCTTGTCCTGGGGCCAGGGCTACAGGCCGACGACGCAATCCGATTGGCAAGCCTGTTCGACCTTCAGTATCCGGAGATCAGCGTAGTGCTCGCTTCGACGGATGCAGCGGAAGTCGCACTCCCGGCAATGCGCGCAGGCATCCGTGACTTGTTGGAGCCTTCCGCGGATCCGGGCACCATTCGGGCGCTGTTGGAGCGTGCCAGCCTCGCGGCTGCCGGGCGTCGCAGGGGGTTGGGTGCACAAGTAGACGCAGGGCCACAGGGAGGGCGGATTATCGCCGTCATGTCGCCCAAGGGCGGCGTGGGCAAGACGACTATCTCAACCAACCTCGCTATTGGGCTGGGGGGGCGAATCTCTCCCATGAGGGTTGTCATCGCCGATTTGGATCTCCAGTTCGGCGACGTCGCATCCGGACTCCTCATAGACCCGGATAGGACGATCGCGGATGCGGTTACCGGTGCGGCAGTCCAGGACAGCATGGTGCTGAAGTCATATCTCTCAGTTCATCCCGCCGGTATTTATGCCCTCTGTGCGCCCCGCAATCCCTCCCAAATCGAGCAGATTCCGCGGAACAGGTGGGGGGGCATCTCCTTGAACAACTGGCCAGGGAATTCGACTACGTGATTGTGGATACCGCACCGGGTCTTGGTGAGCACGTCCTGGCGACCCTCGAACGTGCCTCCGACGTCGTGTGGGTATGTGGAATGGATATCCCGAGCATCAGAGGACTTCGGAACGGTCTCGAAATACTTGACGAGATCGGGCTGGTCCCCCGAACAGCGCCACGTTGTCCTGAACTTCGCGGACAAGCGCAGCGGGCTGACCTTGATTGATGTGGAAGCAACCATAGGGTGCCCAGTGGATGTCACTTTGCCGCGGTCCCGTTCACTCCCCTACTCAACCAATAGGGGCATCCCCCCCGTACTTCAAGACGGGACGAAGGATGTCACGCTCCGCGGTCTCCGTCAGCTCGTTGATCGCTTCAAGCCGGGCTGGGAAGAACGGCCGCACAAGCAGCTGCACCGAAGGGCGGTAGTCAAGTGAACCTCGCAAAGCGCCTTCAGACCGCTCGGGGGGGGCTGGAAGTTGAGACCCCCCCGGGCACGTCAACATTGGGAGATCCATGGGCCGGGCCCGCAACCCACACCCCCCCTGACTACATCGCCGATTCAACGGGAGCAGGAGGAACTACCGAGGACTCAAGCCAAGCGTTGTCAGCAGTCAAAGAACGCACCAGTTCAGCGTTGTTTGATCGTATGGGTTCCCGAATTTCAGACACCACACTGGATGAGGCGGAACTCCACCGCTACGTCAAAGAGGAACTCCGTGCCGTTATTGACGAAGACGACATTCCGCTGACATCCCAGGAGAGACAACGACTGGTCCAGGAAATCGCTGACGACGTTCTTGGTCTTGGGCCGCTTCAACGGTTCCTTGACGACAAGGACGTCACAGAGATCATGGTGAACGGTGCCGACAAGGTCTACGTGGAAATTGCCGGAAGGCTTCACTTAACCAATGTTCATTTCAGCTCCGAAGAGCATCTTCGCCGAATCATTGAGCGGATTGTCTCCAAGGTTGGCCGCCGCATTGACGAGTCCTCTCCACTGGTGGACGCAAGGCTCTCGGACGGATCCCGAGTCAATGCGATTATTCCTCCGCTCGCTGTCAATGGATCGTCACTCACGATTCGAAGTTTGGCCGCGTGCCGCTAACGGCCCAGAATCTCATCCAATTGGGAACCATGAGCCCCGAGATCACCGAACTGCTTCACGCGTGCGTACAGGCCCGGCTGAACATCATCGTCTCGGGCGGTACAGGAACAGGAAAGACAACGCTCTTGAACGTCCTGTCATCGTTTCTTCCTTCAGATGAACGCATCGTCACCATCGAAGACGCCGTGGAACTGCAGCTCCAGCAATCGCACGTTGTCCGGTTGGAAAGCCGACCAAGCAACATCGAAGGAAAGGGTGAGATCGCCATCCGGGATCTCGTGCGAAATTCCCTGCGCATGCGCCCAGACCGGATCGTAGTGGGCGAAGTTCGTGGCGGTGAGGCACTGGACATGCTTCAAGCAATGAACACCGGCCACGATGGTTCCATTTCCACTGTCCACGCGAATTCTCCGCGCGACGCCATCGCACGCCTTGAAACGTTGGTACTGATGGCCGGCATGGATTTACCTCTCCGCGCAATTCGAGAGCAGATTTCGTCCGCTGTGAACCTGGTTGTCCAAATTTCGCGGTTGCGCGACGGCACCCGCCGCATCACGCATGTGACGGAAGTTCAAGGCATGGAAGGTGATGTTGTCACCCTGCAGGATGCCTTCACCTTCGACTACTCAGCAGGGATGGACGCAAACGGGCGATTCCTAGGGAAACCGGTTCCGACCGGTGTGCGGCCACGGTTCGTAGACCACTTTGCGGACTTGGGCATCCATATTTCACCAGCGGTCTTTGGAACGATGGCAGCTGGCGGTGGAAAGCGATGATCACCGCAACCAGTCCCCTGCTGCTCATCGGCGGGGGGGTAATCCTGGGATTTGCGGCTTGGCAATCGGTCTCTTTCTCATCCCTCGGTCGAGAAACTCGGCAATCGCATTGTCCCGGCGGCGTCCAAACGCCGGCACCCAGGACTCAGTGCTGACCCGGGTGACAAATTCTGCTGTCGCATTGGTAGATGGGTCAGTTTCGGCCAGCAGGGCTTCCGGAACCAGGCTTCTCCTTGAGCAGGCCGGCTCCAGGATGCGGCCGGCGGACTACGTACTCTTGGTCATCTGCGCCACCTTCACTGGCGCCGTCGTAGGCTTCATCCTCGGCGGTCTCTTGGTGGCAATACTCTTCGGAATCTTAGTGCCCATCGGCGCACGCATGGTTCTGAGCGTCATGACGTCCCGACGCCGGGCGCAGTTCGAAGCTCAACTGGGCGACACGCTGCAAATGCTGTCCGGCAGCATGCGGGCCGGTCATAGCTTGCTGCGGGCAGTCGATGCTGTGGCTCTGGAGGCACAGTCACCTACCAAGGAAGAATTCGCCAGGATCGTAGGAGAAGTCCGTCTGGGACGTGACCTCCGCGATGCACTCCTGGACGCAGCAAACCGTCTACACAGCGAGGATTTCCTCTGGGCCACCCAGGCCATCGAAATTCATCGTGAAGTGGGCGGCGACTTGGCTGAAGTACTGGACCACGTGGCTGAAACGATCCGCGAGCGGTCACAAATCAAAGGCCAAGTGCGGGCCTCAGCGCTGAAGGTCGACTGTCAGCGTATGTGCTCATAGCACTGCCGACCGGCATGTTTCTGTACCTCAGCCTCGCCAACGGGACGTACATCCAGCCTCTCTTCACGCACCCCCGTGGGTTGGATCATGCTCGTGGTAGCCGTCGTCCTTCTTGCGTTGGGCTCCTTCTGGCTCAGCCGCGTCGTCAAGATCAAGTTCTAGGGAGTGACCATGAACGTTATTGCATGGGCGTCCGTCGCCTTGATCGTAGTTCCCATCGCCTTTATGGCATGGGCGTTCATTTCAGTAGACCGTACTGGCCTCGCAACCGTCCGTACCAACTTGAGTCGAAGCGCAGGAATGGCCACTGACTTGGGGGCACAGCCGTCAGCATTCAACCTGCAACGCGTGGGTGCAAAGCTCACCCCCCCAAAGGGCTACACCATCTGGCTGGACAAGTTGCTGGCCAAATTGGGCCGACCAGCGGGAATGCCCCTGGGACGCCTCCTGATCCTCAAACCAGCGTTGGCCTTGGCAGCAGGTCTCGTGGGTCTGTTGTTCTTCCTGAGAGCCCCTTCGGGTCAGGGTTTCCTGCTGTACCTGGCCGCAGTGTTGCTGGTGTACTTCATCCCGGACCTGATCATCCACGGCCGCGCTGCCGAACGGCAAAAGGCAATCCAAACTGAGCTACCCAACACTCTGGACCAGATGCTCATCTCCGTTGAAGCCGGCCTTGGTTTTGAAGGGGGCCATGGCCCGGGCCGGGCAGAATGGTTCGGGACCGCTGGCCATGGAAATGCTCCGAACACTGCAGGACATGCAGGCGGGACGCAGCCGCAAGGAAGCATACGTGGCGTTGGCCGAACGTGTGGATGTCCACGACCTCAGGGCATTCGTCGGGGCCATAGTGCAGGCCGATACCTATGGGATCGCCATAGCCAACGTCCTGCGGACCCAAGCCAAGCAAATGCGTATCAAGCGTCGCCAAAGGGCAGAAGAGCAGGCAATGAAGCTGCCCGTCAAAGTTTTGTTCCCCCCCTGATGTTCTGCATCTTGCCGGTGCTTTTCATCGTCATCATGGTCCGGCCGTCCTCAATGTGATGACTAATCTGGCCGGCACTTTTAGGGTTCTGGTGTTACTGCCCTAAAAACCGGCCGTTCGCGGATCCCAGACCACGGGCGGCCACAACGGCCCCCCCTTCCGGTACCCAGAGCCGGGAGGGGGTCCTCCCACGTCCGCGCAACTCACCATAGGCAGGGACAGATAGGGCTACTCCCGCCGCGCCCGAGTCAGCTCCGCGCGAGCCAGCAACTCGCTGTCGGACGGGTAGGCAACTTCCTCCAGCACCAAGGGATGCGGCGCAGCGAGAACAGACTTGGCATCGCGCTTCCGTTCCAGGAGCCGCGAGTGCAGCCACGCCGGAGTTTCCAGGCCCTCTCCAACTCGCAAGGCCGAACCTACCAGGGACCGCACCATGTTGTGGCAGAACGCATCAGCCTGCACCGTGGCAACAATAACGTCGTCGCTTCCACGCGCAAACGAGAACTGCTGCAGCTCGCGGATGGTCGTCGCTCCCTCGCGGGGGGGTTTGCAATAGGAACGGAAATCCTGGAGGCCCAGCAACGAACTGGCCGCTTCGTTCATGAGCGCAACGTCCAACGGCGCCTTATGCCACAAAGTAATCCCGCGCAGAACCGGGTCCCAGCGTTCCGGACTGTCGGCTATGCGGTAACTGTATCTCCGCCACAACGCTGAGAAGCGGGCGTCGAAGCCCTCGGGCGCCAGACCGGCGTCGTGCACTTCAATAGCACCCGTCAGGTCACCGAGAATTCGGCTCAAGGCGCCACGGAGGCGGCGCAAGAGCGCAGCGCCGGGATCAAGTTCGTGCCCCCCCGCGGCAGCGACAGCCACTCGGCTTCGCTCAGGTCCAGGTGAACCACTTGGCCCCCCCGGGCGTGGACTCCGGCGTCGGTCCTGCCGGCAACCGTCACGCGAATCGGGCGCTGCAGGAGAAGCGCCAAAGCCTCTTCCACGGATCCTTGAACGGTGCGAAGACCGGGCTGCAGGGCCCACCCATTGAAAGGGCCGCCGTCGTAGGAAAGATCCAGCCGGACACGCAAAAACCCGCCGCCCCCCCCATGACGGGGGGCAGCGGGTTTTCGTTCGTTCATAGACTTAAGTCTACTGTGAAGAATTCAGTGAATTACTTCTTGTCCTCAGCGGCCGGAGCCTCTTCGGTCTCAGCAGCTTCAGCTTCAGCAGCTTCTGCCTCAGCGGCCGGAGCCTCTTCGGTTTCAGCAGCTTCGGTCTCTACAGCTTCGGTCTCAACGACCTCTTCCTCGGCAGCCGGAGCAGCTTGGCAGCGGCAGCGGTTGCTTCAGCAACAACGGCCTGCTTCGGGGGGGAAACCGGCTCGAGAACGAGCTCGATGACAGCCATGGGAGCGTTGTCGCCCTTGCGGTTGCCGATCTTGGTGATGCGGGTGTAGCCACCATCGCGGTTAGCAACGGCGCCGGCGATGTCGGTGAACAGCTCGTGGACAACGCCCTTGTCGCTGATCAGCCGAGAACGCGGCGGCGGGAAGCGAGGTCGCCACGCTTGGCGAAGGTGACCAGACGCTCTGCGTACGGCTTGAGGCGCTTGGCTTGGTGACCGTGGTGGTGATGCGCTTGTGCTCAAAAAGAGCAGCTGCCAGGTTCGCGAGCATCAGGCGCTCGTGAGCCGGGCCGCCTCCGAGGCGCGGACCCTTAGTGGGGGGGTAGGCATAGTTATTTCTCCTGTTATGTAAGCCGGTCAGGTCCATCGCTGGACCCGGCGGCCAAGATCTGCTGTTTAGAGCTCGTCGTCGCTGAACGCGGCGTCGTCCTCTTCGATGGCTGCGGCGCGGGCTGCGAGATCGAAACCGGGAGGGGGAGTCCTTGAGGGACAGACCCAGTTCCACGAGCTTTGCCTTGACCTCGTCAATGGACTTCGCACCGAAGTTACGAATGTCCATCAGGTCAGCCTCGGAGCGGGCAACGAGTTCACCCACGGTGTGGATGCCCTCACGCTTGAGGCAGTTGTAGGAACGGACGGTGAGGTCCAGATCCTCGATCGGCAGAGCCATGTCCGCTGCCAGGGCAGCGTCCGTCGGCGACGGGCCAATCTCGATACCTTCAGCTGCGGTGTTCAGCTCACGAGCCAGACCGAACAGTTCCACCAAGGTGGTGCCTGCGGAAGCGACAGCATCGCGCGGGGGGGCGATGGCCTGCTTGGTCTCGACGTCGACAATGAGCTTGTCGAAGTCGGTGCGCTGCTCAACACGGGTAGCTTCCACGCGGAAAGTTACCTTCATGACCGGCGAGTAGATCGAGTCAACCGGAATACGGCCGATCTCGGAGTCGCCGGACTTGTTCTGAGCTGCCGAAACGTAGCCACGGCCGCGCTCGATGGTCAGTTCGAGTTCGAACTTACCCTTCGAGTTCAGAGTGGCAATGTGCAGATCCGGGTTGTGGAATTCGACGCCGGCCGGCGGAGCGATGTCCGCGGCGGTGACGACTCCGGGGCCTGCTTGCGCAGGTAAGCAACAACCGGCTCATCGTGCTCGGAGGAAACCGAAAGGTTCTTGATGTTCAGGATGATCTCGGTGACATCTTCCTTGACACCCGGAACCGTGGTGAACTCGTGCAGCACGCCATCGATCCGGATGCTGGTTACAGCGGCACCGGGGATGGAGGAGAGCAGGGTACGGCGGAGGGAGTTTCCGAGGGTGTAGCCGAAGCCCGGCTCCAGCGGTTCAATGATGAAACGGGAGCGGTTCTCGGATACAACTTCTTCAGACAGGGTGGGGCGCTGTGCAATGAGCACTTAGGTTTCCTTTCGGCGAGCATCCGCTATATGACGCAACACAGGTGGTGGAAATCGGCTTCGGTTTCCAGCCTGGCCAGCCGGGCCATGCTGATGGATGATCGAAACCATCCATAGCAGGCCCGGCCGGTCAGGCGGGGGAAGACCTAATTAGACGCGGCGGCGCTTCGGCGGGCGGCAACCGTTGTGGGCGCTGGGGGGGGTGACGTCCTGGATGGAGCCAACCTCGAGGCCAGCGGCCTGAAGCGAACGGATTGCGGTTTCGCGTCCGGATCCCGGGCCCTTGACGAATACGTCAACCTTGCGCAGACCGTGCTCCTGAGCGCGCTTTGCAGCAGCTTCGGCAGCCATCTGGGCAGCGAACGGGGGGGTGGACTTACGGGAGCCCTTGAAGCCAACCTCACCGGCGGAAGCCCATGAGATTACAGCACCGTTCGGGTCCGTGATGGACACGATGGTGTTGTTAAAGGTGCTCTTGATGTGCGCCTGGCCAAGCGCAATATTCTTCTTATCCTTGCGACGCGGCTTACGAACCGCTCCACGAGTCTTCGGGGGGCATTGTTTCTCCTACAGAAAGTTATCGGGGGGGAAAACCGGATTAATCCCGAGGGATTAACGTCCGGCCTTCTTCTTGCCGGCGACGGTGCGCTTCGGGCCCTTACGGGTACGAGCGTTGGTCTTCGTACGCTGTCCGCGTACGGGCAGGCCCTTGCGGTGGCGCAGGCCTTCGTAGCTGCCGATCTCTACCTTGCGGCGGATGTCAGCGGCTACCTCGCGGCGAAGGTCACCCTCAACCTTGTAGTTGCCTTCAATGTAGTCACGCAGCTGGACCAGCTCGGCGTCAGTCAGGTCCTTGACGCGAACGTCAGCGCTGATGCCGGTGGCAGCCAGGGTTTCGTGTGCACGGGTCTTGCCCACGCCGTAGATGTAAGTAAGCGCAATTTCCAACGCTTTTCGCGGGGAATGTCTACGCCAGCGAGACGAGCCATAGTGGCAGTACTCCTTGAATAAACCGGAGGTCGTAGGCAGTACACCCACACGTTCAGTGTGGCCCCAGCCTCCGACCGGGGGGGTTCGCTGACCAGGCTCTGTAATGCAGTCCTGGCACAGCTTGTGCTGCCTTTATTTACTTGCGTGGGCTAGCAGCCCAGGTTTGTCCTCGCGGACGCTGATTCCCGAAAGGGGAATTAGCCCTGGCGCTGCTTGTGGCGCGGGTTCTCGCAGATCACCATGACCCGGCCGTTACGGCGGATCACTTTGCACTTGTCGCAGATCTGCTTGACGCTCGGCTTGACCTTCATGGCGTTCCTTTGCGTGTTTTGCAGTTGATCTGCTGGAGCGGCTTAGGCACTATTGCCTTGCCGCCCAGCAATTTACTTGTAGCGGTAGACGATACGACCACGTGTGAGGTCGTATGGGCTCAGCTCCACCACTACCCGGTCCTCGGGGGAGGATTCGAATGTAGTGCTGTCGCATCTTCAGAGATGTGTGCGAGAACGACGTGCTTATTGGTGAGCTCAACACGAAACATCGCATTGGGCAGCGCCTCAGTCACAACGCCCTCGATCTCAATGACCCCCCCGTCCTTCTTGGCATATCCTCCGCTAACTGTTGTTTGCCGCCGTCCTCCAGTTAGGCACCGAAGATCCAGCGGACGTTTTTTGTTTGCTTGGCCCTCTTGGAACCACGACACTAAAAAGGGCGTGGCTGCACAGACAACCAACAAATAACTCTACGCCAATGAGGCCGGAAAGTTAAATCCGTCAATGGTAGCGCACCTGCCTCCAGCCGTCACTCCCCCCGCTTGCCGATACCGGGGGGGGAAGTCACCCGCCGCCGTCGAAACGCTTTCGGCTGCCAGGACGCCGTCGAGAATCGCCAGCCGAACAGCTTCCGCAGCGGCACTTTGGAGCGTTATCAGCGAGACCTGCCGCGCCTGTTCAGTGCTGCGGTCAAGCCCGACGGCGCCGGTCGCCAACGCGAACACGGTGTCACCGTCCGCCAAAGTATGGGACGGATCCAACGCCCGGGCCAAGCCCGCATGCCCGGCAGAAGCAGTCCGCTTGCACTCAGCCACATCGAGTACGGCATTGGTCGCAATCACCACCAACGTGGTGTTGAGCCCCCTGCGGCGGAACGAGCGAGCGCGCAGAGGGTTGCGGACCCGCCGCCCCGAAGACAGGCGCCCCCCCATCGCGTTCACCACCGCAATGGCTCCAACGATCACCCCGCTTCAAGAGTGATGGACGACGTACCGATCCCGCCCTTGAACTGGCCGCGCGCAACAACGGCCCCGGTCCCGGCACCCACGTTTCCACGCTCGACGGCGGCATGGTCGCCGGAGGC
>BBFS01000054.1 GCA_001313365.1 Paenarthrobacter nitroguajacolicus JCM 14115 | reverse complement strand
CGGCTGGCCGTGGCCGCGGGCACGGCGCAGATCGGCCAGGTGCTGGCCCGCCCCCCCGAGCGTTACGCCAGCATGGACTCGTAACCCGGCCAGCCGCCGTCGTAATCCCCCCCCGCGAGGTGGCAGTTAATGACGGTGTTTCCCACAAACATTGGCATTAAATGCCATCTCGGCGGGCTATTTGCAGCCGCAGGACTGTCGGATGATCAACTCGGTGGGCAGGATCTGGTGTTGCAGTTCATCGCCGCGGCCCTTGCCCACCAATGCCTGCACTGCGGCTTCGGCCATCGCTTTGACGGGCTGGGCAACAGTAGTCAGCGCGGGCCAGCAGTATTCGGCGTCCAGCGAGCCGTCGAAGGACACCAGCGCAAGGTCCTCGGGCACACGAACGCCTGCCTCATGGAGCGCCCGAAGGATGCCGATGGCTTGCATGTCGTTGCTCGCGAAGATCGCGGTGGGGGGGCGATTGGCCATGGCGAGGAAGCGTTTGCCTACCTCGTAGCCGCCCGGACGGCTAAAGGGACCGTGCAGCATAGGCCCGTCCGGCAGCCCGGCGTCGCGCAAGGTGGCCAGCCAGCCCACCTCGCGCCCATCCAGTTGGTTGCCGGTATTGGTTCCGATTGCCAAGCCAATATTCGTGTGCCCGTGACCAATGAGATGTTCCACGGCCGCACGCGCTCCTGCTTGGAGATCGACACCCACGCTGCTAAGTCCCGGGGGGGCGACCCTGCATTGTTCAGGAGCACGGACGGAATCTCCGAAGCCTCCAGTTCGGTGACATCGGGGTCGAACACACAGCTGGCCAAAAATACACCGTCCACCTGGCGGGCGGCCAACGTGCGGATGTTCTTGCGTTCGCGCGTCAGGCTTCCGTCCGAGTTGGTGAGGACCATGCCGAAGCCAAGTTCCGCTGCGGCGTCTTCCACAGCGTGGGCCAGCTGCGTGAAAAACGGGTTGGTGTTATCCGGAACCACCACGCCAATGGTCTCGCTGGATCCCAGCTTCAGGCCCGGGCGGCGGCGTTGGGCCGGTAACCGAGAACGCGGATGGCGTCGCGAACCTTGGCTTCCGTCGCCGGGGGCAACGTTCTTGGGCCCACCGTTCACCACATAACTCACGACGCGGTACTCACCCCCCGGCGTACCGGGCCACGTCTTTGCGTGTAACCGGGCCGCGCGAGGTTTGTACCGCCGAAGTTGTCATGAGGTAAATGCTAGCTACTCCACGGGAGCATCACCGAAGTCGCGGATGGGAAGGCGCTCCCCCCCGCCACGAAGCGCAGACTCGTGGGCTACGATTCCCGGCAACGTAAACCGGGCCGCCACCCAGGCGTTTACCGGAGGAAGCTGCGGTTATTCACGGCCGTGACGAAGTCGTCCACCAGGAACTGATGGCTTCCTTCATGCCCGTTGGGCGCTCCCAGGAACTCCTGGGGGAAGCCTGGACTGGTCGTGTACTGGAGCCAGCCCCCCCGAGATGAAGGCGTCCCGCAGCTCAGGGGCACGTCTGCCAGCGAGGGGTCATCCAGGGACATGGTTGGCTTGGTTTCCACCTGCTGGGACACGTCTTCCACGGTGGACTTGTCCTGCCACACGGTGGTGGTGGCAAGTTGCTCAAAGCTGGCATCGGTGCCAAAGAAACGGAAGCGGGACTCGCGGATATGAGACGGGTACCCTACGCGGCGCATCTCGTTGGTGCGCATCGCGCCGCCGTCGTTCATTTCAAACAGCGCCGTGGCGTTCGAGAAGTCGTTGGCGAACATGCTGACGTCCTTGTCGAAGACGCCATCGCCACGCTGGTCCTTCACGCCGATGCAGCTGACGCTGACCGCATGTCCGGGGGGGACGGCTCCGAGGACGCCGCCGATTGCGTGAGTGGGGGGGTAGAGCATGGGCGGGTAGCTGGCGGTTTCCTTCCACCGCTCTCCGCCGCTGTACTGGTATGCCTCATAGAAACCGAGATCCATGTCGTGGACGTAGTCGCCTTCGGTGTAGAAAATCCGGCCAAACTTGCCGGCCGCATGTTGCTGCCGGGCGAAGACGGTGGCGGGGGGGTTGTAGTAGCTGGTCTCGCCCATCGCGTAGACAACCCGGTCTCACGCACGGCCTCGATGATCCGTTCGATTTCCTCTTCGGAGATGGCCATGGGTACCGCTGAATAGACATGCTTTCCGGCCCGCAGGGCACGCTCGACGAGTGGCCCGTGCGTCCACCGCTGCGTGAAGATGGCGACAGCATCGACGTCGGACTCCAACAGCTCCTCGAAGCTGCCCATCACGCCGTCCAGCCCCCCCAGCGTTCCTGCGCAGCAGTAGCCCGCTCGGGAAGTTCGTCGATGGCGTAGACCGCACTGACGCCGGGGTGGAGCTTGAACAAGTGGGCGAATTGGCTGCCGAACTGCCCGGCACCCACAACACCGATCGAAAACGTCATTGTTTACCTTCCTGGGGCTGCCGAAGCAGCCTCCGCTACGTCCCTCATGTGATTTCCCGTCGAGTCTCGCACTGCCATCTACTCGAGTCAACAGAAGCAACATAATTGAACATTTCACACCAAAATGTTGCGGATGCTCTTGCACTACCGGAATCTACTCGTGTAGATTCTCATCCAGTTGTTACTCACATCACAGTTAGGAAAGGGTCGACGATGACCACGCTAACCAAGCAACCAGATCCAGGCTCTCCGCCAGGGTGCCGCGGAAGTCACGGAAGCGGGGAAAGCCATCCGACGGGTTCCGCGGCATCGGGGACCTGAAGGTCGCACTCTTCTTCATCGCTCCGGCGATGGTCGGATTGATCCTCTTCTACCTCGTCCCGACCATCCGGGGCATTTACCTCAGCTTTACCGAGTACAGCATTCTGGGCGACCCGGAATGGATTGGTGCACGGAACTACGAACGCATAGCCAAGGATCCGCTGTTCTGGAACGCCTTGGGCGTCACGTCGGAATACGTGGTGATCAACATTGTCCTTCAGACGGCGCTGGCCCTGGGCCTTGCGATCCTGATGCACCGGGTGGCAAAGTCGACCCTCATCCGCGGTGCGCTCCTGATGCCCTATCTGATGGCGAACGTCATCGCGGCTCTGCTGTGGTTCTGGATGCTTGACTACCAGATCGGCGTCATCAACCAGATCATCGAATGGACCGGACTGCCCAGGGTTGCCTTCTTCGGCAGCGAGCAATGGGCCATCCCCACCCAGGCGCTCATCAACACTTGGCGGCACATGGGCTACACAGCGCTCCTGATCTTCGCCGGGCTCCAAGCCATCCCGAACAGCGTGTACGAGGCCGCCAGCATCGACGGTTCCAAGGCCGTGAGCACTTTCTGGCGGATCACCCTGCCGCTGCTGCGACCGGTCCTGGTACTCGTCCTCGTAGTGACCGTGATCGGTTCCTTCCAGGTCTTTGACACCGTTGCCGTCACCACGGCCGGTGGGCCAGTCAACGCGACCCGCGTGCTGCAGTTCTACATCTACCAGCGCGCCTTCAATGAACAGGATTTCGGCTATGGATCCGCTCTGGCTGTCATCCTCTTCCTCATCCTCGCCATCGTCGCTTTCATCCAGATGAAATTCCTCCGCGGCAACCAGTCGGACCTGGACTAAGGACACGCCATGACCACTCTTGCATCGCCCAAGAACGGCGGCCGCCGTCGCCCGCTCAGCCGTCCCTTCAACTGGCGCCGAGCCATCGCCCTGACCTCCTTGCCCTGGCCGTCGCCGTGAGCATCCTGCCCTTCTACTGGGTGCTGCGCACAGCCCTGTCCTCCAACGGCTCCCTCGCCGCAAACTCCGCCAACCTGCTGCCGGCCGACTTCAACCTGGGCGCATTCAAGCGTGTCTTCGGCCTCCAGAGTGCCTCCGAAGCCATCGCAGAAGGCGGCTCGGGAGCTTCGATCAACTTCTGGCAGTACCTTTGGAACTCACTGCTCTTCTCCGGCATCACGACAGCCTGCGCGGTGTTCTTCAGCTCAATGGCCGCCTACGCTTTCTCCCGGCTGCGGTGGAAAGGCCGCGACGCGGTCTTCTCCCTGTTCCTTGCCACCATGCTGGTTCCGCCGATCTTCACCGCCCTGCCCAATTTCCTGCTCATCAAGAACCTGGGCCTGCTGAACTCCATGCTCGGACTCGTGCTGCCTTACCTGTTCATGACCCCGTTCGCGATCTTCTTCATGCGCCAGTTCTTCCTCAACATGTCCAGGGAAGTTGAAGAGGCTGCAATGCTCGACGGCGCCAAGCACTGGCGGATCTTCTTCCAAATCATCATGCCCAACGCCGCTGCCCCCCCGATCGCGACCCTGGCCCTGCTGACCTTCATGGGTCAATGGAACGAATACTTCTGGCCCCCTGCTCGTAGGCACCTCCGAGGAATCCAGGGTGCTCACCGTGGGACTGGGAGTCTTCAAATCCCAGTCCCCCGCAAGGGGCGCCGGACTGGTCCGGGCTCATGGCCGCAACGCTCGTGTCCGCCACGCCCGTGCTGATCCTCTTCGCCATCTTCGGCAAACGAATCGTCAACTCCATCGGCTTCAACGGCACCAAATAGCTTTCTCTACCTCCCGCACGCGGAAACCGGCATGTGCCGGAACGCACCCCCATCCCGTCCTGAAAGGACCAACCATGATGAACAAGAAGGCATTAGGCACCGTCGCCCTCGCAGCAGCTGCTGTCCTCGCACTGTCGGCCTGCTCGGGCGGAAGCTCCGGAGGGAGTTCCGGAGGAGACGCTGCCCAGGGCGAGATCAGCTACTGGCTCTGGGACGCCAATCAACTCCCTGCCTACCAGCAGTGCGCCACTGACTTCACCAAGGCCAACCCGGACATCACCGTCAAGATCACCCAGACCGGTTGGGACGACTACTGGTCCAAGCTCACCAACGGCATGGCCTCCGGCACCGCACCGGACGTCTTTACGGACCACCTGTCCAAGTACCCCGACTTCCTCAAGACCAAGCAGTTGGTGGCCCTTGACGACAGCATCAAGGTTGACGTTTCCCAGTACAACGAAGGCCTCGCGGACCTCTGGGTGGGTCAGGATGGCAAGCGCTACGGCCTGCCCAAAGACTGGGACACCGTCGCACTGTTCTACAACCAGAAGATGGCCACCGACGCCGGCATCACCCCTGAACAAATGGGCTCCCTGACCTGGAACCCCCCCGAGGACGGCGGAACCTACGAGAAGGCAATCGCCCGACTCACTGTGGACAAGAACGGCAAACGCGGCGACGAGGCAGGCTTCGACAAGAACAATGTTGCCGTCTACGGATTGGGCCTGCCAGGCTCGGATGCTGAGAACGCCGGCCAGACACAGTGGAGCTACCTGTCCGCCACCACTGGCTGGACCACCACAGACAAGAACCCCCCCTGGGGCACCCACTTCAACTACGACGACAAAAAGCTCCAGGACACAATCGACTGGTGGGCCTCGCTCGCAGTGAAGGCTACATGCCCAAACTTGAAACCACGGTTGGCGCCAACGCTGCCGACAGCTTCGGCGCAGGCAAGGCCGCCATTAACAGCAATGGTTCCTGGATGATCGGCCAGTACACCGGCTACAAGGGCATCGACGTCGGCATCGCCCCCCCCACACCTCAGGGCCCCCCCGAAGGCAAGCGCGCCTCCATGTTCAATGGCTTGGCCGATTCCGTTTGGGCGGGCACCAAGAAGAAGGACGCCGCCATTAAGTGGGTCGAATACCTCGGCTCCGCCGCCTGCCAGGATGTCGTGGCTTCCAAGGCCGTCGTGTTCCCGGCCATCACCACCTCCTCCGAGAAAGCCGCAGACGCTTCAAGGCCAAGAACGTGGACGTCACTGCCTTCACCCAGCACGTGAAGGACAAGACCACCTTCATGCTCCCGATCACTGACAACGCTTCCAAGGTTTCGGGAATCATGAAGCCTGCAGTGGACGCGGTGATCGCGGGCAAATCCCCCGCCAGTTCACTGACGGCCGCCAACGAACAAGTCAACGCCCTCTTCGCGAAGTAACAACCCACCCGTTGTGGGGGGGCCCGCTCTGCGCGTTTTCGTATCGAAATAGCGCGCAGAGCGGGCCTCACAACACCCCACACGACCCGATGTGAAAGTGACTCAACACATGCACCCGCTCCATCTCCGTTCCGCAGGTACCAGCCTGGTGATCAGCACCCACCGTGGAGAGGCTGAGATCATCCACTGGGGGAGCCGACCTGGGCGATACCTTGCCGGACCTGTCCATCCTCAGCGAGCCCATCCCGCCCTCGTCCATCGATGCCAACGTCCCAGCGGGGGGGCTCCTCCCCCCAGGCGTCGTCGTCGTGGCAGGGACGGCCGGGACTTCGCGGGCACCGCATCACAGACGGCATACCTGGCTTCGATTTCTCCGTCCGCCTTCGGCTGGTGAGCGCGACTTCAGATGGCAACTCCGCGGTGATTGTTCAAACAGACCCCGACGCCGGCATCACCGTGACCAGTAACCTCGCCTTGCACCCGGGCGGGCTTCTCGAACTGCGGCACACGGCTACGAACGACGGCACGTCGCCTTTCCAGGTGGATGAGTTGGCGACGATGCTCCCGGTGGCGCCTGACGCCGTCGAACTTTTGGACCTGACCGGCCGCTGGTGCCGTGAGCGCCACCCCCCAGCGCAGGGCCATCCAGCAGGGAACCTGGGTCCGCACGGGTCGTCACGGACGGACTGGACATGACTCCTCGCTCCTGCTTGCGGCCGGAACCGCCGGCTTCGGCAACCGACACGGCAAGGTGTGGGCCACCCACCTGGCATGGAGCGGAAACCACGAGCAGTTTGCGGACAGCGTTGCCGATGGCCGCACCATGGTGGGCGGCTCCGAGCTGCTGGGACCAGCCGAAGTAGTCCTGCAGCCGGGCGAAAGCTACACAACCCCTGCCCTGTTTGCGGCTTACTCAGACCGTGGGCTGGACGGGATCTCCGAGGCCTTCTACGCATGGTTCCGTTCGCGGCCGCACCATGTGGGCGCAGCTTCCGGAAAGGCCCGCCCAGTAGTCCTCAACACCTGGGAAGCGGTGTACTTCGACCACAACCTGGACACATTGATCGAGCTGGCCGAGTCCGCTGCGGACCTCGGGGGGGTTGAGCGTTTCGTGCTCGACGACGGCTGGTTCCGCGGGCGACGTGGCGACCACGCGGGGGCTGGGCGACTGGTACGTCGACGAGACCCTCTGGCCCAACGGACTGACCCCGTTGATTGACGCCGTGACCAGCCGCGGCATGGAGTTTGGCTTGTGGGTTGAGCCGGAAATGGTCAACCTGGACTCCGACGTCGCCAGAGCTCATCCGGAATGGGTTGTGGGCCCCCCCTCAGCAGTTTCCTACAAGGACGGCGGCCGTCTGCCCCCCCTTGGGTGGCGGCAGCAGCACGTGATCGACCTCGTGAACCCGGATGCGTGGCAGTACATCTACGACCGTATTGACGCGCTCCTGAGTGAGAACAACATCAGCTACCTCAAGTGGGACCAGAACCGCGACCTTCTGGAACACGGGCATGCGGGCCGGGCTTCGGTGCACGAGCAAACCCTGGCCGCGTACCGGCTGTTCGATGCGCTCCATGCGGCCCATCCCGGGGGGGTTGAAATCGAAAGCTGTTCCTCGGGTGGCGCCCGCGTGGACCTTGGGATCCTGGAGCGGACTGACCGGATCTGGGCTTCAGACTGCAACGACGCCTTGGAACGGCAAACCATCCAACGATGGACCGGGATGGTGGTCCCGCCGGAACTGGTGGGCGGGCACATTGGACCCACCACGTCGCACACCACCGGGCGGACGCACGACCTCTCGTTCCGCGCTATCACCGCGTTGTTCGGACACTTCGGCATGGAGTGGGATGTCCGTTCCGTCACGGGTGCGGAGCGCGAGGAACTCAAGCGCTTCATCGGCCTCTACAAGGAACACCGCGGCCTCATCCACAGTGGCCGAATGGTGCGGGCCGATGTGCCGGACGAGTCGCTGATGGTGCACGGCGTGGTGGCTGACACTGAAGGCTCGACGGCGGCACGCCAGTTGGTGCCACGGCTGCTCTTTTCGCCGTGGTGAAGACCCGGACAGGCTTTAGCGAACTACCCGGACGGGTAACCTTCCCGGGGGGGCTGGATGCCTCCCGTTCATACCGGGTGGAAGCCATCTTCCCGGCACCCGGGGATGCCGACTACGGGCACACGTTCACGGAGCAAAGCCGGCGCCGTGGCTGGCGTCCGGGGGCTGACGCTTCGGGGCGGTTCCTTGGCGAGGTGGGCCTTCCCATGCCGGTCCTGAACCCGGAGCACGCCATCCTGCTGCGGTTCACGACCCTCTGACGCTCGCTCACGTCCCACCGGCTTGAGACGAACGCTCGCTCACGTCCCACCGGCTTGAGCCGCACGCTCGCTCACATCCCACCGACCTGAGCCGCACGCTCGCTCACATCCCACCGACCTGAGCCGCACGCTCGCTCACGGTTAACACAAAAGAAGCCGCCCTGGTTCGCAACCAGGGCGGCTTCTTTTGTTGCTGTTTAGCGTGAGCGCTGGCGCAGGCGCTGCATGTCCAGGATCACCACGGCGCGGGCTTCCAGGCGGAGCCAGCCGCGCTGAACGAACTCGGCAAGTGCCTTGTTCACGGTTTCGCGGGAAGCGCCCACTAGCTGGGCAAGCTCTTCCTGGGTGAGCTCGTGCGCTACCAGGACGCCGTCAGTGGCGGGGGGCGGCCGAAACGGTCTGCCAGATCGAGGAGTGCCTTGGCTACACGGCCCGGGACGTCGGAGAAAACGAGGTCGGACAGGGAGTCGTTGGTCCGGCGGAGACGGCGGGCCAGGGCCTGCAGCAGCTGCGCGGAAACCTCGGGGCGCGTGCGGAGCAGGGCGTTGAGGCTCTCGTTCTTGAGGCCGGCCAAGCGGGTTTCCGAGACGGCAGTGGCCGTTGCGGTACGCGGGCTGGGGTCGAACAACGCCATTTCGCCGAAGAGCTCACCCGGGCCGAGGATGGCCAAGAGCGACTCGCGGCCATCGGGGGACGTGCGGCCGAGCTTTACCTTGCCGGAAACGATGAAGTAGAGCTGGTCACCCTGGTCGCCTTCGCGGAACACCGAAGCTCCACGTGAAAGGTCCACCTCGGTGAGTTCGTCCGTCAGCAAGCGGAATGCGTCGTCGTCAAGGGTGGCGAAGAGGGGTGCGCGGCGCAATACCTCGATGTCCATGAAATCTCCTGAATATAAGTTTCGGTCGTGGCGCTCAGGCCATTGTTTCAGAATTTTTAAGCTTCTGTGACGTACTTGGCACGTGAAACGCTGAAATGGCGCGGGTTTCGGGGCATCCAGCCCTCCTGACGCCCTTAACAGCGGTAGAAGCGGCCCATATCGTGACCGGACTAACGGTTGGTTGTCAGGGTGGCCACCTAGAATTGGCGCTACCCCGGCTATGAGGAGCATTGGTGTTTGGCTTGACGATATTGGATTTGGCATTGATCTTGATGCTGCTGTCCTACCTGATCTATGGCCTGCGCAACGGCTTTATGGTCACGCTGGGTGGAATCGCAGGATTCGTCGTCGGCGCCATCGCGGCCTTCATGGCAGTTCCACTCGTCAGCGGCTGGGTGACCGACAGCGGTTGGAGGCTGACCGCACGGTGGGTGCCGCCGTCGTGCTTATCGCTTTGGGGGGGCACGGGCTGGGCACCATGATCGGGCGTAAAGTCCGCCACGCTGTGCGGATCAAGCCGTTGCATGCCGTGGACCGGCTGATCGGTGGCGTGGTGAGCGTGGTGGTGGCGGCGCTGGTGATGTCCATGCTGGCGTTCAGCATCAGTTCTCTCGGCGTGCCGTTCGTTTCGCAGCAATTGGCCGAGTCCCGCGTCATTCGTTACATCGACAATGTGACTCCCACGCCCGTCAAGAGCACCATGGCACAGCTGCGGTCCACGGTGATCGGCGACGGGATTCCGAAGCTCATTGAGGGCGTTGGCCCCCCCGTCACGCCGGTGCCCGTTCCAACGAGTCCACAGACACTCCAGCCCTCAACCAGGCCGCCGATTCTGTCCTCAAGATCGCCGGCACCGCATTCGAATGCGGGCAGAACCAGACCGGTTCCGGATTCGTTGTCTCGCCCGGGCGCGTCGTCACCAATGCGCATGTTGTGGCGGGCGTGTCGCAGCCGGTTGTGGAAGTTCCCGACGGCGGTGCGTTGCCGGGTCGGGTGGTGTACTTCGACTCCCAGCGGGACATCGCCGTCCTGGCCGTGGATGGGCTGCAGTCCAATCCGCTTCCCCCTGAGCGCCGACTTGGCCGCGGGCAGTCCCGCCGCTTTCGCTGGGTACCCGCACGGCGGTCCGTTCCAATCCAAGCCGGCTACAATTCAAGGCATTTCAACCATTCTGGTTCCCGATATTTACGGCAACAATCCTTCGCCGGAGCTGGTCTACAGGCTGGCGGGCGACGTCCAGCCGGGTAACTCGGGCGGCCCGCTGTTGACTATGCAGGGGCAGGTGGCCGGCTGATCTTCGCCAAGACCACTACAGACGCCGCCCTCGGCTTCGCCCTCACCATGCAGGACCTGGAACCGGTGGCCGCGCAGGCTCCCGGCCTCAGCCACCCCGTCTCGGCAGGTCAGTGCACCCGTAAGTAACGATTCCCGGACTCCTCCGGACCGCTATAGATTGGGAGCCATGACTGAAGCCACTCCTGCCACCGAAACCGGTCGCGGCACCATCCTTGTGATCAACGGCCCCCCCAACCTGAACCTTCTGGGAACCCGCGAACCGGAGAAGTACGGCACGTCCACCCTGGCCGATGTGGAGCAACTGGCCATGACTGCGGCCGCTGCCCATGGCTTCACTGTTGACTGCGTTCAGTCGAACCATGAGGGCGACCTCCTGGACGCCATCCACGCTGCCCGCGGCACCGCCGTCGGAATTGTGATCAACGCCGGCGCATACACGCACACCTCGGTGGCCCTTCGTGACGCCCTGGCGGCTGTGCAGCTGCCCGCCGTCGAGGTCCACATCACCAACGTGCACCAACGTGAAGAGTTCCGCCACCACTCCTACCTGTCGGGTGTGTGCAACGCGATCATCGTAGGAGCGGGGTGTGCTGGGCTACAAGCTGGCCATCGAGTATCTGGCAGACACGGTCTAACGCACGCGGGACGTGAAAGAGCGACCGGCCCAAACCCGCGGGACGTGAGCGAGCGACCGGCTCAAGCCCGAGGGATATGAGCGAGCGACCGTCCCAAACCCGCGGGACGTGAGCGAGCGTCCGCATCAAGCCCGCGGGACGTGAGCGAGCGACCGTCCCAAACCCGCGGGACGTGAGCGAGCGTCTTAGCGCTCGCGCTGGGGGCTCGCCTGCCACGGTGCGGGCGGCTTCGACCTCGAGCATCAGGATTCCGCCCTCGTCCGCCAGTTTCGCCTGGTACACGTGGGCCTTGCGTTTGTAGCTCAGGTAGGCGATGCAGCCGTTGGCGTTGGCCATCTTCTCGAGCATGATCTCGGAGCCTGGCACCAGGAGCTGACCGAGTTTGAGGCCGACAGTATTTTCCTGGCCGACTTCGTCACCGAGTGCTGAGGTATCCCGCAGCGCAATGGCTTCGGCGGCGGTGACCCAGCGGCCCCAAACCCCCCCTTACTGCCCAGGATGCTGGGTTGCTGGTTCACGGGGGACGGTGGCGGCGAAGTATCGGGTGTTAAAACGCGCATGGGCGAAGTCCGGGCTGAGCCAGTTCACCAGTGGCTTCAGGAGGTCGGTGCGGAGGGAGAGTCCGCGTTTGGAGAGCATCTCCGTGAAGGACTTCTCTTGGGCGGCCACGGCTTCGCGGGCGCGCATCCAGTCGACGGTCGAGTTCGCCTCGACCGTAGAGGAAGCATCAGGGCCTGCGAGCAGGACACCGGTTTCTTCGAAGAGTTCGCGGATGGCGCCCACAACGTGACGGCGGGCGAGTCCGACGTCGTCCGTTCCCATCTGCTCAGCAATGCTGGGGGTGAGGGGGCCCAACCAACCCACGGGGTCGTCGTCGGACGGGTCCAGGGAGCCGCCCGGGAACGCGACAACGCCCAACGGCGAGGAACCTGGCCTGTATCCAAGCCAGGTTTCCAAGCCGGTGGGCGAGTCGCGCAACAGCACAACTGAGGAGGCGTAGCGGGCGGCCCTGGGGGGGTCCGTTCGCCAAGCTCAAGCCAGTTTCGTGCTGCCCCCTCAAGTTCCGGGGGGGCAGTACGAACAGACGGCGGGCAAGCTGCGGCAATTGGGTGAACCGGTTCCTTAGCTGAATTCAGCGATGAGCTCGACTTCAACGGGAGAGTCGAGCGGCAAGACAGAGACGCCGACGGCGGAGCGTGCGTGCTTGCCGGCGTCGCCGAATACCTGTCCGAGGAGTTCGGACGCACCGTTGATCACGCCGGGCTGACCGGTGAAGGTGGGTTCGGAGGATACGAAACCCACTACCTTGACGATGCGGGTAACACGGTCGAGGTCGCCGATGACGCTCTTGACTGCAGCGAGGGCGTTGATGGCACACAGGGCTGCGTAACGCTTGGCGTCTTCCGGATCAACGGTGGGTTCGTCGGACGCGCCCAACTCGCCGAGGGAAACCTTGCCCGTAGCTTCGAGTTTGCCGTTAATAAACGGCAGCTGTCCGGAGGTGTAAACGTAGTTGCCGGAGACGATGGCAGGCACGTAATCGGCGACGGGCGCGGCGACCTCGGGGAGGGTCAATCCGAGCTCGGCCAGACGCTGCTCAACAGCAGACGTGGGGGGGCGCCGGATTCCGCGGCAGACGTGGTTTCTGCGGGGGTGGTCATGATTACTGCTTCTCCCTCTTCAGGTATGCAACAAGGCCTTTGCCATCGGGTCCACCGACGACCTGGACAAGCTCCCAGCCGTCCTCGCCCCACTGGTCCAGGATCTGCTTCGTAGCGTGAATAATGAGCGGAATCGTGGCGTACTCCCATTTGGTCATGACAGAAAGCCTAGCCCTTGCCGGTAAAGTGGAAAACATGGTGACTCGCAAGAACCCACTATTCGACACTGCCACCACCCTCGGAAAGATTCTAGGCTTCCTTGGTGTGAGCGCGATTTGTGGCGTCCTGGTGGCGGGCCTTTTGGTCCCCGCAGCCGCCGTTTCGGGCAGTGCCGCAAGTGGTTCAATTCAGTTCTTTGACACTCTGCCGGCGGAACTCCAGGTGGATCCGCCCAGCCAGAACACCACGATCCTGGCGAAGGACGGTTCGCCGATCGCCTCGATCTACGCAGAGAACCGGACCAAGGTTCCGCTGGATCAAATGAGCCCGTTCATCAAGGACGCTGTCATCGCTATCGAGGACAGCCGTTTTTATGAGCACGGCGGCATTGACACCACCGGCATTATGCGAGCCATCGTCAGCACCGCCCGCGGCAACAAGCAGGGCGCGTCCACCATCACGCAGCAGTACGTGAACAACGTCATCAACGAGTCCCTGGTGGCGTCCGACCGCGAAGAAGACGTCAAGCTCAACGGTGGCGGTAAGGGCGTGGGCGACAAGCTTCGCGAAATGAAGCTTGCGATCGCTTTGGAGAAGAAGTTCTCCAAAGAGCAGATTCTTGAGGGTTACCTCAACATCGTCTTCTTCAACCGTGACGCCTACGGCATTGAGGCTGCCTCGAAGTTCTTCTTCAGCACCTCTGCCAAGGACCTGACGCTTCCGCAGGCTGCCCTCCTGGCCGGCCTGGTGAACAGCCCGTCGGCCTTCGATCCCATCGCCAACCCTGACAGCTCCAAGGTTCGCCGTGACCTGGTGCTCGCCTCCATGGTCAACCAGGGGGAAGATCACTCAGGCACAGTACGAAGAAGCTGTCGCCACTCCGGTCACCACGCAGGTCACCCCGGCTCGCCAGGGCTGCGCGTATGCCACCATGGCTCCGTACTTCTGTGACTACGTGCTCCACCTGCTCTTCAACAACCCGGCGTACGGTGACACCACGGAAGAGCGCGTCAAGCGCATCCAGCGTGGTGGCCTCACCATCCAGACCACCCTCGATCCCACCGCCCAGAACGTCGCACAGCAGCAGGTCGACGCAACGGCTGGCGCTAACCCGGACAAGTGGGGGCGCGTCGATCGTCTCCGTCCAGCCGGGCACCGGCCAGATCGTGAGCATGGCCCAGAACACTGTTTGGCTGCCTCAAGAGGGCAAGTTCGATCAGACGCAAAACTTCAACGTGGATGTCCTGGACGCCAACGGCAACGACCTCAACGGCATCGGCGGATTCCAGCCCGGTTCAACGATGAAGCCCTTTACGTTCGCCCAGTGGCTGAACGAGGGCAAGTCGATGAATCAAAACGTAAATGCCGCCCAGCGTAAATACGGGGTGAACTTCCCCCCCTGGCGGAATACCTGTCCCACGCCGACTGACGGGTTCTACGACGGTAACGTCCAAGGAAGCTTCGACCTTCAGAACTCCGACTTGGGCTACTACCGGAACATGACTGTTCTGTATGGCCTCATGAACTCCATTAACACGGCGACGTTCGCTTCAGCTGCGCAGGTTGACCTCTGTGGCATCCAGGGAATCGTAGACGCCACCGGCATTCACGGCGGTCTTCCCACGCGCGATGAAACTGGTAAGGTCACGGATCCGAACCCCCCCAGGTTCCCATGACACGTTTGTCCAACCTCATTGGCGCAACACAAACAGCTCCGCTCACCATGGCTGCAGCCTTTGCCACCTTCGCGGCCGACGGCAAGTACTGCGAGCCGATTGCCATCACCTCGGTGAAGGACCAGTCCGGCGCCCAACTTCCCGCGCAGTCTTCCAGTTGCAAGGATGCTGTAAAGCCTGAAGTAGCCCGCGGCGTCGCTTACGCGATGGGCAAGGTGCTGGATGAAGGCTCAGGCTCGTTGATCCGCCCGGCCCTGAACTCCAAGAACTTCCCGGTGGCCGCCAAGACCGGAACCAACGACACCAACGGCTCCACGTGGGTAGTCGGGTACACCTCAGGCCTCGCGACTGCTTCATGGTTTGGTGATCCTCTGGATGACCAGTCACGCTACGGACGGGACCTCACCGTAAACGGCAAGTTCTATAAGAGCATCGACGGTTACATGATCGCCGGCCCGCAGTTCACCAATTACATGTTGGCTGTTGCACCTGCCTACGGCACCAACCCGTTCCAGCAGCCGCCGTCGAACCTGCTCGGTACTGCGACCCCCCCGCAGCGGAACAACACGCCGTCCAACAACACGCCGTCCACCGCGCCCAACCCGGCCCCCCCGTCCTCCGGAAACGGCAACAACGGGAACGGTAACAACGGCAATAAGAACTGATCATGTCGTTTAGTTATTCATTGGCAAACCGCGTCCGCACTATCGGGCGCGGTTTCGCCGTCACTGCTGCCGTCGGTGCGGCAGCAGGCGCAGCAGCGGCCGCATACGGATGGTGGGAGAAGGACCAGTTCGAGGTCCGCCATGAAACCCTACCCATCCTCCCGGAGCTCAAAGCCGCTCCGTGTCCTGCACCTGAGCGACATCCATTTCGTACCGGGTCAGGACAAGAAGACGCAGTGGCTGCAATCGCTGGCGGACCTCAAGCCTGACCTAGTG
Source organism: Paenarthrobacter nitroguajacolicus JCM 14115 (assembly GCA_001313365.1). The sequence goes on along the minus strand of BBFS01000054.1, from coordinate 15,695 downwards.
GTCAACACCGGCGACAACCTCAGCCACACCAAGGCCGTCGATCCCCTGATCCAGGCACTGCGGCCCCCTGCTGGAGTTCCCGGGCGTTTTCGTTCCGGGTTCGAATGACTACTACGCCCCCGCGGATCAAGAACCCGGTGGGCTACTTCCGTGGTCCTTCGCGGATGCGAACCGACCCCATTGCCTTGGACTGGCCGAAGCTCCGCTCAGCGTTCGGGATGGGAGGCTGGATCGACCTCACCAACCGCGCCCAGTCAGTGGTGCTGAACGGCCTGCGGTTCGACTTCTCTGGCGTGGACGATCCCCACCTGAACCGCGAACGCTATGCCGGCTGGCCCCGTGGAACGGTCAACCAGGATGCCCGCCCGCACCTGAAGGTGGCAGTCATCCACGCTCCGTACCAGCGCGTGCTGGACCACTTCACCGAAGCCGGAGCGGACCTGATCCTCGCCGGCCACACACACGGCGGCCAAATCTGCATCCCCCCGGTTACGGTGCGCTCGTCGCCAACTGCGATCTCCCAACTGGCGCGCCAAGGGCCTCCACGACTGGGAAAGCGACAGCTTCACGACGCCGGTGAACGTCTCCGGCGGCATCGGCACGTCGCGCTTCGCACCGGTCCGCATCGCGTGCCGCCCCCCGAAGCAGTGCTGCTGACGCTCACGTCGCGCAGCTAGAGCCCCGTCCACCAGCGAGAGTCCGGGCGAGCATTACAATCCTCAATAACTGGGTCAAACATTTCACCTTCATTGCGTGGTCCTGTGAAACGAATCACGCCATGGCATAGGGTAGTTGCTACGGGAAACTACCTCCGCACCACCTGAAGATCCAGCTGTTGAGAAGCGGGCATGTCCAAGCAAACGTCATTCTTCACCTCCGTCGGCCGCCTGTACCCTCACGTGCGGCCCATCCTCCCCCCGACTATTCATGGGCCTGATCTGCGCCCTCTTAGCCAGCATCGTCGCGCTGACCATCCCCCCAAGTGCTGCGGGTTCTTGTCAACACCTCTTTGCAGCCCGGCGGTTCCACGGACGCCGTCTGGATTGCCGCCGTCGTGATTCTTGCTTTGGGTATCGCGGAAGCCGGGCTGGTGGCCTTGCGCAGGCAGTTCGTCATCAACCCGGCCACCACGGTTGAGACCCGGATGCGGGTGACCTTGTACGGCCACCTGCAACAGCTGACCGTCGCTTTCCACGATCGCTGGGGTTCGGGCCAGCTGCTCTCACGCGCCATGACGGACCTGAGTTTCCTGCGTCGCTGGATGGCGTTTGGCGCGATCATGCTGGTGGTCACCACGCTTACTGTGATCATCGGCGTCGGCGTCATGTTTTCCATGAGTTGGCAGCTGGCACTGATCTTCCTCGCAGCGGCCGTGCCGATCATGATCAATTCGTTCCGCTTCCGCCGCCGCTTCAGCTTGGTCACCCGCCTCAGTCAGGACCAAGCCGGCGACCTCGCCACAACTGTGGAGGAATCAGTCCACGGCATCCGTGTCCTGAAGGCCTTCGGGCGTAGCCGCGAAGCGCTGGAGAACTTCAACGGCCAGGCAGAAGAACTGCGCCAGACCGAGATCGCCAAGGCGAAACAGCAGGCTGGCTTCACGCTGGTAGTGACGCTGCTGCCGGAGTTGGCGCTGGGCGTCGGTCTGGTGGTGGGCATCATGCTCGCCGCGAGTGGGGGGGAACTCAGCATCGGCGCGTTGGTGGCGTTCTTCGCAACAGCGGCCGTGGTAGCCACTCCGGTGGAATTTTCCGGCATGCTCCTGGCCATGGCGCTCACTGCCAAGACCGCGTTGGATCGCCACTTCGAGGTGATGGATACGGAGAACACCATCACCTCGCCGGATCAGGCCACGGTTCCGGAAAGCGTGAAGGGCGCCCTGCGCTTTGAGCACGCAGGTTTCGGGTTCGACGACGGCGGCACCCTCCTGCACGACGTCACCCTGGATATACGCCCCCGGTCAAACAATGGCCCTCGTCGGCATCACGGGCAGCGGCAAGAGCGCTCTGCTCCAGCTGGTCCCCCGCCTCTATGACGTCACCGAGGGCGCCGTGACCATCGACGGCGTGGATGTTCGCGACTACGACATCGACGAACTCCGAAAGATCGTTGCCGTGGCGTTCGAGGACACCACGCTGTTCTCCAGTTCGGTCCGGGACAACGTACTCCTTGGAGCCCCCCCGATCCCAGCGACGCCGCCTTGGACGAGGCCTTGGATGTGGCACAGGCCCAGTTCGCCTACTCGTTGCCGGACGGCGTGGACACATTGATCGGCGAGGAAGCTGAGCCTTTCCGGCGGCCAACGGCAGCGCATCGCCCTGGCCCGAGCCATCGCCGCCAAACCCAAGGTTTTGGTCCTTGACGATCCCCCTGTCCGCACTCGACGTGAATACCGAGGAACGTGTGGAGGCCCGTTTGCGCGAGGTCCTACACGAGACCACCACCCTGATCGTCGCGCACCGTCCCTCCACCGTGGCCTTGGCGGACCGGGTTGCCCTGCTCGAAAACGGAACCATCACCGCCGTCGGGACCCATACGGAACTGCTGGCCGAAAATGATCACTACCGCTACGTCATCGCCAGCCTGGACGCCGGTCCGAAGGACCTGGACTCCGAACTGGACGAGCTCGAAGAAGCTGAGGAGGCCCGCCGGTGAGTGCCGCAACGTTTGGAACCGCGAACGAGGACAACACACTCCTCACCAAGCAGACAGCAAAGCCGTACGACGCCGGTCGCTCACCTTGCTTGCCTCCCTCATCCGCCCCCCCGTGCGGCTGCGTTTCTGGCTGACGATCGTGATGGTGGTGGTCTCGCAGCTCACCCGTGTTGCGGGACCGGCGTTGATCGCGTTCGGTATCGACAACGCCTTCCTGCACTACAGTCGGGCGACAACGGGCCTTGGTACTGGCTGGTTCCCTCTACTTGGCGGCTGCGATTGCCACGGCTGGAATGACGGCGCTGTACGTGACCTCCACTGCCCGGTTGAGCCAGGCCATGCTGTTGGATCTGCGCCTTCGGGTCTTCCGGCACACCCAGCGGTTGAGCCTTGAGTTCCACGAGAAATACACCTCCGGCCGCATCATCGCCCGGCAGACCTCAGACCTCGAAGCCCTGCGCGAACTCCTGGACTCCGGGGGTGAGCTCCTTGGCGTCGGGCATGCTGTTCATGGTGTTCACTGCCGTGACTGTTTTTGCCCTGGATTGGCAGAGTGGATTGATCGTCCTCGCGGCCGGCGTGCCCATGTTCTTCCTTGCCCGGTGGTACCAGAAGCATTCACAAATCGCGTTCCGTGAGTCGCGCGTGGTGTCTGCCCGGCTGATCGTCCACTTCGTGGAAACGATGACCGGGATCCGTGCCGTGAAGGCGTTCCGCAAGGAGCGCGAGAATGCCTCCCGATACGGCGAGCTGGCTGAGGACTACCGCAAGAACACCGTCCGCTCCATCAACTTGAACGGCATCTTCCAGCCTGGTTTGGTGCTGATCGGCAATGTTTGTGTGGCCGTGGTCCTGCTGTTTGGCGGTTTCCGGGTTCTGGGTGGTGACCTGGCTGTTGGCGTCCTACTGGCACTGATCCTGTCCACCAAGCGCTTCTTCCAGCCGGTGGACCAGATGGCAATGTTCTACAACTCGTTCCAAAGTGCTCAAGCTGCCTTGGAAAAGGTGTCCGGGCTCCTCGAAGAAGTGCCCACCGTCCGTCCACCAAAGAACCCGGTACCGCTCAAGAGCTCACGCGGCGAGATCGACTTCAAGGGTGTGGAGTTCGGCTACAGCGACGGCAAAGTTGTGGTTCCAAGGCTTGACCTGCACATCCCGGCCGGCCAGACGATTGCCCTGGTAGGCCAGACGGGTGCGGGAAAGTCGACGTTGGCCAAGCTCGTGGCACGCTTCTACGACGTCACGTCCGGGGCCATCACGCTGGATGGCGTAGATCTTCGTGACCTGTCCACCACAGACCTCCGCCGTGCCGTGGTGATGGTGACCCAGGAAGCGTTCCTGTTCAGTGGCTCCGTGGCGGACAACATAGCTCTTGGTCGTCCCGAGGCTTCCCGGCTTGAAATCGAGGCCGCAGCTGCAGCGGTGGGTGCTCACGAGTTCATCATGAGCCTCCCCCCCGAGGGATACGACACGGACGTCAACAAACGGGGTGGGCGGGTGTCATCAGGTCAACGCCAGCTCATCGGCTTTGCCCGAGCGTTCCTGGCCGCGCCGGCCGTACTGATCCTGGATGAGGCAACGTCCTCCTTGGACATTCCTTCTGAGCGTATGGTCCAACAGGGATTGTCCAACTTGTTGGAGGGAGTGGCTGGTGGCAGGGGGGGGCCCGCACGGCCATCATCATCGCCCACCGCCTCTCAACGGTGGAGACGGCTGACAGGGTTCTGGTGGTCCACGACGGCCGCATTGTGGAGGACGGGACGCCGGCCGAGTTGATCAGCGGTGGCGGACGGTTTGCCCAGCTTCATGGGGCCTGGCGCGACTCATTGGTCTAGCCTTTCCCCCCCTCCTGCCGCTGTGAGGAGCGACACCCGCTCCTCGATTTCGCATCACGGGACGTTTCGGCTATTCTTGAACAGTTGCTTTCGCAGCGGATCGGGATGTAGCGCAGCTTGGTAGCGCGCTTCGTTCGGGACGAAGAGGTCGCAGGTTCAAATCCTGTCATCCCGACCAAACACGAGAATGGCGTCGAGAAATCGGCGCCATTTTTGTTTGCCCGGAACTACCCCCTTGCCGCCCACATCCACGGGAAAAGGCAAAAAAGAAACCCCCCCGAAGCATCGCTCGTCACGCTTCGGGGGTTTCTTTACTACAATTGTTTTACATAGGGTCGGGCCAGTTACCAATGGACATCGTGGTGACTGTCGTTTCGGTCTTGTCCTTCTTGGGTGTTGTTGTGGTGGACCGCATGGGGTCCGGCCAGTTACCAATGGCGCTTACTGTGCTGGTATCTGCTGCAGGAGCAGCAGAGACAACCCCCCCGGGAGCCGCAACCGCGAACGTCAGTGCTCCCGCCACGGCCACTGAAGCGATGATTTTCTTGAACATGATGTAGTACCCCAATGCGAGTCGGATTCGTTACGGAAATTGCACGGTCCCTGTTGACATACATTGTAAAATGTTTTCCACAGAGACTGTCAAGGTTTTGGTCAAAAGACACCTGTAGGAGGGACCCGTGGGAAACGGATTCGGCGAGAAGCTACGTGCCGAACGGCTCGAACGTGGGTTAACGCAGGCAGAGCTCGGCAAAAACCTGTATTCACCGAGCTACATTTCGCTGCTTGAGACAGGCCGGCGCGAGCCCACGGCCGAAGTCATCGAGGAGCTGGCCCGCAGGCTCGAACTTGCACCGAAGGCCCTGGAAGCGTGGAGCCAGCCGGTCTCCGTTAGTGATGCCGAGTATGTCCTCGCCGGTCTTTACGCCCGACAGGCCTGGGATCTTCGCGACTACCAACTCGCCGCCAGCCACGCTGCCACAGCCGCGCAGATTGCCCTCGAGGCCAAGAACAACAGCGCCTGGTGGAACATGACGTACATGCAGGCCGAGTGCGTGATGAAGCAAGGCCAGCTGAAGGAATGCCAGCAAATCGTTGAGCACCTCCTGGAACACCCCCCCATGGCCACCGAATCCGCTGGCCTCGGGGGTGCGCGCCTGGCAGATGCTTGCCGCGGTGTGTCACGGACAAGGTCAGCTGGCCACCGCCGTCGAGCATGCCAAGCAAGCCGTAAAGCTCAGCGAGCAGCTGCCCAAGGGGTCCACGCTCATCATCGGTGCGCACCGCGCGCTGATCGGTGCCCTGGCCGAGAGCGGCAAGCTGGACGAAGCCTGGCAGTACTGCCTGGCGATGATCGAGCACATGGACGAGCACTCCATGTCGCAACTGGCCGGCGAAGTCGCTTGGGTGGTCGGCAACGTCGCCTTCATGCGCCACGACTATGTAGAGGGCATCAAGCACCACGAACGCGCAGCCAAACTCCTCTCCCCCCGCCAACGACATTGAGCTGTGGGCCCGTTTCAACAAGGCGTCCGCAGCAGTTCGACTGTCCTCGGGAATTGTGGAACCGGAAACGTTGTCCGCCATTGAGCGTGCAGAACTCGCGCTGTCCATTGTGGGCGGAAACAAGACAGACCAGCTTGAAGTCGCCTTCATCCGCGCCCGCTGGCTGTACCTGACCGGGGACATTCCGGCCGCCGTCGAGAAGCTCCGCGAAATCTACGCAGACCGTAAGGTACTGGCCCGGCACACCGCAGGCGAAGTGTCGCTGCTGCTGGGCAAGTCCTTGAAAGCAGCCGGGGGGAAGCCGCAGAGGCGCTCCAGTTCCTGGAAGAGGCGCAGCACGACTTCAGTGCGGCGGGAGCGTCGGACCGGGTTCAGCAGGCCATGGACGCGGTCCTGGAGATCCGGCTGGCCGAGCGTCGTGCCGCGAAGGAACACTCGGAAGCCTGATTAACCCAAGTAAGTCGCAGTTAAGCGTGTTTGAGGGGTCAAAACGCGCTTAACTGCGACTCAGTTGGGTGCTTCTAGGCGAAGGTGCGGCCCGTGAGCTTCTCGTAAGCCTCCACGTAGCGGGCACGGGTGCGCTCCACAACCTCGGCGGGCAGTGCCGGCGGAGGAGTGTCCGAGGACTTGTCCCAGCCGGACTCGGCGGAGGTCAGCCAGTCGCGGACGTACTGCTTGTCGTACGAAGGCTGCGACTGACCCGGCGCGTACGTGGACGCATCCCAGAACCGTGAAGAGTCCGGGGGGGTGAGGACTTCGTCGCCCAGCGTGATGATGCCGGTGGCAGCGTCGATGCCGAACTCCACCTTGGTGTCGGCCAGGATGATGCCGCGTTCGCGGGCGATCTCCTCGGCCCGGGTGTAGATCTTCAGGGTCAGTTCACTCAAGCGGGCAGCGATGTCGTCGCCCACCATGGCCACGACATCGTCATAGGTGATGTTGACGTCGTGTTCACCACTTCGGCCTTGGCAGAAGGCGTAAAGAGGGCCTTCTCCAAGCGCGAACCATCAACCAGGCCCTCGGGCAGCGGAATGTCGCACACCGTGCGGGATTCCTTGTACTCAGCCAGGCCGGAGCCGGTGAGGTAGCCGCGCGCGATGCACTCCACAGGGAACATGTCCAGCTTCTTGCAGATCATGGCGCGGCCCTCGACGGCGGCAGGAACGCCACCCTCAACCGTGGACGCCAACACGTGGTGCTCAACATCCAACTGATCGAACCACCACAGGCTCAGCTGCGTCAGGACGCGGCCCTTGTCCGGGATTTCGCTGCTCAGCACGTGATCGTAGGCGCTGATGCGGTCGCTGGCGACAACCAGCACGCATTCCTGGCCGATCTTTTCCGTGATGGCTTCGTCGGCCGGAACGTAGAGATCGCGGACCTTGCCGGAGTAGACGTGCGTCCAGCCCGGAAGTTCCAGCGTTTCGGTTTCGAAGCCGCCCGCAGGGATGCCTTCAGTCATGCTCAGGCCTGCACTTTCGGGATGGTTCCTGTAGCCGTGTACGGAACGCGGATTTCACCGCGGGCGGCTTTGCCTCCGATATCCGTACGGAACTGTGAGCCTTCAAGCTGAACCAGCTCAACGCCGTCGTACGCCTTTTCACGGGCCTCAACCAGATCCGAACCGAGCGCGACAACAGCAAGGACACGTCCGCCGGCCGAGACCACTTTGCCTTCGTCATCCAGCTTGGTGCCGGCGTGGACTACGTGGACACCGTCCAGTTCGTCCACCTTCTTCAGTCCGCGGATGCGATCGCCCGTGCGGGGTGCGTCCGGGTAGTTTTCGGCAGCAACGACGACGGCGACTGCCGTGTCCTTGGACCAGCGCAGCTCTTCTGCCGTGTCCAGTTCGCCCTTGGCAGCTGCCAGCAGCAGCGCACCAAGAGGGGTCTTGAGGCGAGCGAGGACGGCCTGCGTCTCGGGGTCGCCGAAGCGAACGTTGAACTCGATGACGCGCATGCCGCGGGAAGTCAGGGCGAGGCCGCAGTACAGCACACCGACGAAGGGCGTGCCGCGGCGGGCCATCTCGTCCACGGTGGGCTGGGCTACGCGGTCGATGACTTCCTGGACCAGGCCCTCAGGAGCCCATTCAAGCGGGGGGGTGTACGCGCCCATGCCGCCGGTGTTGGGACCTTCGTCGTTATCGAAGATGCGCTTGAAATCCTGAGCCGGGGGGGACAACGGGACGGTGTTGCGGCCGTCGCAGAGAACGAACAGGGAAACCTCGGGGGGGCCGTCAAGGAATTCCTCGATGACCACTGTTCCACCGGCGTCGAAGCACGCCTGGGCATGTGCCAGGGCCTCTGCGCGGTCCTTGGTGACCACCACGCCCTTACCGGCGGCCAGGCCGTCGTCCTTCACTACATACGGGGGGGCACCAAAGGTGTCCAAGGCGTCGGCAGCTTCGTCAGCATTGGTGGCAACGCGAGCCATAGCGTGGGAACGTTGGCTTCAGCATGATCTGCTTGGCGAACGCTTGGAAGCCTCCAGCTGGGCTGCTTCCTTGCTGGGACCGAACACCGGGATGCCGGCTTCTCGGACGGCGTCGGACACACCGGCAGCCAAAGGCGCTCGTCCTACGACAACCAGGTCCACGCCCAGCTTGGTGGCGAGGGCGGACACGGCTTCCGGGTTGTTCCCGTCAATCGCATGGGTGGGAACGAGTTTGCTGATGCCCGCGTTGCCAGGGGCCGCGTGGACCTCGGAAACGTTGGGATCTTCAAGCAGAGAGCGGACAATGGCGTGTTCGCGGCCGCCTGGGCCAATGACGAGTACCTTCACAGTCCTCAAGGGTACTTTGTGAAGCGCGCGGGGGGGCCTAAGCTGTGTCATTCACCGGACCTGTAGACACGGGCCTGGCGTGAGGCCCGGCGTGAGGCCGGGCGTGCACGGATCACGCGCGCGGGCACGCGGATGACCCGGGAACTGACCCCGCCGCGCCCTAGACTTGATTCATGCCCATGAGTTCGCATGAAACGTTCAACGTTGAGTCCGCGGTGGAACTGGCAGTGATCGAACGAAGTGGCTTTATTGAGTCCCGGCACATCGGCGCGGCCGTGGTTCTTGCCGGCGATGGCTCGGTGGTCACCCGTCTTGGTGACATCGATGCTCCCGTCCTCGCCCGTTCCACCCTCAAACCCTTCCAGGCCCTGGCTTCCATGCAATCCGGCGTGCCCCTCCGTGGCGCGCAAGTTGCTGTCGCCTGCGGCAGCCACACTGGTTCCCTGGATCATATGGACGTTGTGGAAGGGATGCTCAAGGCAGCTGGCGTTAAAGAAGAAAACCTCCAGTGCCCCCGCCGCCTGGCCCCCAGGACGAAACCGCCCGCAACTGGCTGGTCCGCTCCGAACGCGGACAATCCAAGCTTGCCTTCAATTGCTCCGGCAAGCACGCAGCATTCCTGTGGGCGTGCACCGAAAACGGCTGGGACCTGCGCAGCTACCTCGAACCAAACCACCCGCTCCAGCAGCGCGTTCGCTCGGTGATCGAGGAATACAGCGGCGAAACGATCTCCCACCTGGCATCGACGGCTGCGGAGCACCCGTTGCCGCCATCTCGCTGACCGGCCTGGCCCGCGCCTACTCCCGCTTGGCCAAATCCCCGGGCGATAAGTCGTCCAACGCACGTGCCGCCACCATCGCCACGTCCATGCTGGACTACCCCTGGGCAGTTCAGGGCAAGGGTGAGTCCAACACGATCGTGATGGAGGAACTGGAGGTCCTGGCCAAGATCGGGGGGGCCGAGGGCGTCCTGGTCCTGGCGACTCCCACCGGCGCAACCGTGGCCGTGAAGATGCTGGACGGCAACCTTCGCGCCACGTCCTTGGTAGGACTGACTCTGCTGGCCGTGAGCGGTGCCGTGGACATCCCGGCAGTTTCCAGCGTTCTGGAGCGCGTGGTGGAGCCCGTGCTCGGCGGCGGCCACGAGGTGGGCAAGATCCGGCTGGGACACGCTGTCTCCGCCCTGCTGGACTAAAACTTCCGAGGAGAGGAACAAATGGCTGTTGCACGACGCCGCGTCAACATCGAGGAAGGCCGCGCCGCGCTGGCAGCCTGGCAGGCCGCCGTCGAGCCTTCCGGCAGTACAGGTGAGCCAGGCAGCGTTGCCGGCCCGCCGCCGTCGCGCACTTTGATTGCGACGGCGGTCCGGTACTCCCTGGAGGAAGTCACCGCCCGCGCGCCCGGCAACTCGGTGGAAGTCCGTGTGCCGCCGTTCGGTGTGACGCAGTGCGTTGAGGGCCCCCCCGCCACACGCGCGGCACTCCCCCCCCGAACGTGATCGAGTGCGACGCCGCCACCTGGCTTTCGTTGGTGACGGGCCGGATTTCGTGGGCAGACGCAGTATCGGACCACAGGGTGACTGCGTCCGGTTTGCGTGCGGATCTCTCGGAATTGCTGCCCCTTTAATAGGTTTTCGCACAGCTGAGGCCCCTCAAGAATCCTCTTGAGGGGCCTCATGCTGTGGGCTGTATTAGTCCGGGCAGACCGGGGGCGGATGGTTGGCCCCCCCGTTTGCTCATTTCGAACTGAGGGATATCCTCCGCGGCGGGACCGCCACGGAACTTGGGCGAAGGCTCCTGGCCGCCACTGATGCGTTCGAGTTCCTGCTCCTCGAAGACTTCTTCCTTGCCGAGCATGATGGCGGAATCATGGTTGGTGATCTCGCCATTGAAGGCGCGGAGCATGACGCTGCGGTCGAATTGGCCTTCCCATTTGGCCACCACGAACGTTGCCACGCAGTTGCCCAGCAGGTTCACTACGACGCGCATGGAGTCCATGAGGCGATCGGCTCCGAGGAGGAGTGCGACGCCGGCTACCGGGAAGATGCCCAGCGCAGCAGCCGTGGCGGAGAGTGCCAGGAAGGACGAGCCCGGCACGCCGGCCATGCCCTTGGAGGTCAGGAGCAGGACGCCCAACGCCGCCAACTGCTGGCCAAGGTCAAGGTTGTGGCCGAAGGCCTGCGCCAGGAACAGCAGTGAAATGGACAGGTAGATCGCTGCGCCGTCCAGGTTGAAGGAGTAACCCGTGGGAACCACAAGGCCGGTGGTGGCACGGGAGCAGCCGGCGTTGGTCAGCTTGGTCATGATACGCGGCATGACTGCTTCAGTAGAGGCGGTGCCGAGTGCCAGCAGGAATTCTTCACGGGTGTACTTCAGGAACGCCCACAGGGGAACCCGGGCGAACCCCCAAGCCACCAGGAACAGCAGGCCGATGAAGATGATCGCCGCTCCGTAGCAGGCTGCAATCAGGAGGGCATAAGTGCTGAGCGTGCCAAGTCCGTACTGGCCGATGATGAAGGCCATGGCACCAAATGCACCGATGGGAGCCACTTTCATGATCCAGGACATGATCTTGAAGATCAGCTCCAGGACGGTTTCCATGAGGCTGATGACCGGCATGCAGCGTTCGCGGCCGATGACCACGATGGCTGCGCCGAAGAACACGGAGAAGAACAGCACCTGAAGCAGGCTGTTGTTGGCAAAAGCACCGATCACGCTGACGGGAATGACATCCAGGATGAAGGCTGCAGCGTCCTTGGGAGGCGCATTGCCGGTCTTGGCGTTGAGCGCGTCCTGGGAGAGCGTAGCGGGGGGGTCGATATTAAGGCCAGCACCAGGCTGAACGATATTTCCGACGATGAGCCCGAAGACGAGGGCGAAGAGCGTGGCGCCGGTGAAGTACAGGAGCGCTTTGACCCCGACCCTTCCGACCGCTTTGACGTCGCCCACTGCGAGATGCCTGTGACGATCACGAGGAAAATCAGCGGGGGCGATGATCATCTTGATGAGTTGAATGAATCCATCACCCAGTGGCCGGAGGGCGGACCCGATTGTCGGCCAAAAATGACCGATGAGTACACCTGCGACGACGGCGATCAGGATTTGAAAAAAGAGCGACTGGTACAGCCGCTTTTTCTTCTGCGGGGGCCGAACTCGCCTTCAGCGCCGCGGAGTCTGGGATCTTCATTGATCTGAACCAATCAGTTGGGAACGGCCCCCACATTTTGAGGGGGGGTTTTTCAAATGTAAGCCTGCTCACACCATTCCGCAAGGGGGGGAAATAACATTTCCATATTATGGAAAGTCACATTCGGTTTGGAGCTTGGATGTTGGTGCGTCCACCACCTTCTTTGACGCAGAAATGCCCGTGACACGCCCTTCTACAGGCATGTCACGGGCATTCGAAAAGCAAAGTGGGTGGTGGCGGCACGGGCCCGCGGTTTGGGGCGGTGCTGCGAGGCTAGCCGCGGCCCACGAAGGGCATGCCGGCAGCGGTCACCACCAAGGATCCGACACTGGCCGACGCCGGCATGTTGGCCATCATCAGCACGGCACGGGCTGCATCGTCCACGGGGGGGAACATGGGTTCCACTTTGCGGCTGCCGTCAGCCTGCAGCGCCCCGGAGCCCACGCCAATGGTGTCCATGATTTCGGTACGGGTGTTGCCGATGTCGATCTGCCCGCACGTAATACCGAACTCCCTGCCGTCGAGCTCGATGCTCTTGGTCAGGCCCGTCATCGCGTGCTTAGTGACTGTATAGGCCACGGATTTGGGCCTGGGCGAGTGCGCCGAAATGGAGCCGTTGTTGATGATGCGGCCACCTTGCGGCTCTTGGGATTTCATGGTTCGCACAGCCTCAGCGGCGCACAACATGGAGCCCGTGACGTTCACGCGAAGCGTTGCTTCCCACTCGTCCACACTGATGTCGCCCACGTCGCCCGCCGGCCCAAAGATGCCGGCATTGTTGAACAGCACATCAACCCGACCCCAGCGTTGGCGGACCTCCGCGAAAAGGCGCGCGACGTCGTCGGGCACTGTCACATCGCACGGAACCGCCAGCGCGTCCGGATGGTCGCCGGCCGTTTCCAGGAGTTGCGCCTCCCGGCGGCCGGCAAGCGCAACGCGGTAACCCTCGGCGAGCATGAGCCTGGCGACGGCCCGCCCAATTCCGGAACCGGCCCCCCGGTCACGACGGCGACCCTCGGGTTTGCGGGAGGGCTGGAGTCAGTCATGTGGTTGCCTTTCGGGGGAATTGCCTGTGGCAGCGTCAGCGTGCGGCTTCAGCTGCCTGAGCGGGAGCTGCCTCAGCTTGTGCCGCCTGGGCGGCTGTTATCGGCCAGCCTATGACAGTCTTCGGGCGCGGAGTGGCGTAGTCCTGACCTTGGACGTAGACAACCCAAGGCGGACCAGGGACTCGGCGATGGTGACCGCCGCCGCCACTCCGTCCACTACGGGGGGGACGCCGGTGCGCTGGCGGATTTGTTCGTCGAGACCGGCCATGCCGCCGCAACCAAGAACAATAACTTCCGCTTTGTCGTTGTGAACAGCTTGTTCCGCCTGGCTCACAATGGCTTCAACAGCACGCTCCGGGTATTCCTCGAGCTCCAGCACGGCCATGCCGCTGGCCGTGACCGAGGCACAACGCGCCTCCAAACCGGCGAGCTTGAGCCGGTCCTCGATCAGCGGTACGGCGCGGTCAAGCGTGGTGACCACTGAATACTTGTGGCCCAGGAACATCGCGGTGCTTGCTGCTGCCTCGGTGATATCAACCACGGGGACGTCGAGCAGTTCCTGAAGCCTTCGCGGCCGTGCTCGCCGTAGCCGGCCTGGATGACCGCGTCGAACGGTTCGGGATAGTTCACCACCGCATCCATGACGGCGATCGCGGCGAGGTAGCTTTCGAAGTTGCCTTCGCAGGAGTCGGCGCCGAAGCGAGGCGTGATGCCGATGATTTCGGTGCCGGGAGCCGCTGCGGCACGAGCCTGCGCTGCGATGGAGTCCGTCATGGACTGGGTGGTGTTGACGTTTGCGACAAGGATGCGCATGGGTTTCCTCAGTGTCAGTGGGTGCTGGCGACGGCGATCGGCTCGCCGGAGACGTCCTGGTGGACCTGCTTCTTGTCCGCGACAGCGAAGTACGTCAGCGCTGCGACGCCGGCTCCGATGAACCAAGCGAACGGAGCAGCCGCGGCCAGGGCGGGGGGGATGAAAGCGATGGCGATGGCCAGGCCTGCGGCCGGGAGCATCGCGATGATGGCCTTCGGGTTCACGCCGCGCTTGTAGAAGTAGGCGCCTTTGGGATCCTCCGTGTAGAGCTCCGGGACATTGACCTTGCCGCGGCGGACCAGCCAGTAATCGGCCATGACCACACCGAACAGGGGCCCGAGCAAGGCACCCAGGCCACCCAGGAAGTACACGATCACGATCGGGTTGTTGTAGAGGTTCCACGGCAGGATGATCAGGCCGATGGTGCCGCTGACCCAGGCCGCCTTGCGGAAGTTCAGGTGCCGCGGGAAGAGGTTGGTCAGGGCGTAGACCGGAGCTACGAAATTGGCCATCAGGTTCACGGCGATGGTCAGGATCAACAGTGCCAGGCAGGCAAGGACCAACAGAAGCGTATTGGGGGATGCTCTCAACGATGTCCGACGGGCTCTCGATCACTGTGCCGTTGATCTTGTACTGCCCACCGGCCATGACCACCACGATGGCGCCAAAGACGAGCATGTTGATGGGGGATGCCCCCCCAGAAGTTGCCCTTGACGATCGACTTCTTGGAAGCCGAGGACCGGGTGAAGTCGCAGAAGTTCAGGACGAACGTTCCGTAGATGGAAACCCACAGGCACCGCCGGCAAAGATGGTGAGCCACATTTCGGTACCCTCGAGGCCCTTGATGCCGCTCCACTGGATGGCGCCGCCGGCTTCGATGAAGACCCACACGGCGATCGCTGCCATGGTCACCAGGATGATGGGACCGGCGAAAGCCTCGTACTTGCGGATCATCTCCATGCCAAAGCTGACGATGACCAACTGAACCATCCAGAGCGCCACGAACGACAACCAGCCCAGGGTTGAAAGGCCAAGGATGGAGTTGCTGTCAAGGTCTTTCAAACCCGGCGCATGGCCACCAGCATGACGCGGAGGACCACGGATGCCAGGTATGTCTGGATGCCGAACCAAGCAACGGCAACAGCGCCGCGAACCAGGCTGGCGATCTGCGCTCCCCCCCTGATGCCGAAGCTGATGCGGCTCATGACAGGGAAGGGAACACCGGTCTTCTCGCCCATGAATCCAGAGAAATTCAGGAGCGCGAACAGGAGAATGGCGCCGATACCGAGGGCTACCAGGATCTGCCAACCACCCAGACCGAGGGAGAACAGGCCGATGGCGAAGGCATAGTTACCCAGGCTGTGGACGTCGTTGGCCCAGAGGGTAAAGATGCTGTAGCTGGTCCACTTCCGGCCCTTGGCCTTAGTGGGTGCGAGGTCGATGTTGTAAAGGCCGGGACTGATGGTACGGCCTGAGGCTTCGGAAGCAATGGCGCAGAGGTCGGTGTTTCCCACGACCGGATGGTTGGGGGGGCCACCTGCGTTTCCGTCTCCCGGAGCCCCCAGTGACGCCGACTGATGAAGTCGTCTGCATCGTGGATCTCCACTTCGTACTGATTCCACAATGCGGAATCTAGTTATTGAATAGTGAAAGCACTCTATGACTCAGGTCACGTAACGTCAAGGTTCTCCGTGTATGCAGGGTCACATTCGGTTGCTTGGCCGAAGCTTTCCCAGTTGACTGTCTTGGTTACGCAATCCGTGTTGACGCTGCCCAACCAGCAGACGTAATCTCGAATTGCAGAATTTTATTCTCACAATACGAAATTCCTTGAGCGCCCCCACAGAGCAAGCGCCCAGACATTCAATGAAGAG
>BBFS01000053.1 GCA_001313365.1 Paenarthrobacter nitroguajacolicus JCM 14115 | reverse complement strand
AGCCCACGCGGGCTGGGCGGCAGCGGCACCCGCGACGGCGGCTTCGAGGTCTTCGACGGTGTGAACAGGGGCTTCGCCGACAGCTTCACCCGTTGCCGGATCAAGGATGGTGCGGCTGTTCTGGCCGGGGGGGGCCGGGGTGATCGAGGCCAGGAGGGCGTCGTAAGTCTCCATTGGTACTCCGCTCGGGTAGTGAGTCTGGGCGGCCAGTGAGGCGCGCGGCGATGTTTCCAGTGTGGTCGGCGTCACGCGCATGAGCCTTGTCTATGCACGAACAGCCCTTGACGCGAAGCGAACGCTTTCGCCGCAGGCCGGGAGACCCTCATAATCGAGCTTGTGACTCTTGCTTCCCTCGTAGCTTTTGCTGGCCTCTGCTTGGTCCTGTCGGTAACACCCGGGCCGGACACTTTCCTGGTCCTGCGTATCGCGTTGAACCGTCCCAGTGCAGGAATTGCTGCGGCCGCAGGGTCTGCGATTGGCGCGATTGCCTGGGCTGCATTGGTGGGCGTCGGTCTCGCAGCCATTCTCGAGCAGTCCGCGGAACTGTTCCGCTGGGTCAAGATCGCAGGCGGCCTGTACTTGCTGTATTTGGGCATCTCATCGTTCATAAAGTCCCGCAAGGCAGCAAAGGCGGCTAAGTCCGCGGAAGCTGGCGGCACGGCGGAGAACGCGCCCCCCCTCCCGTACAGCCGACTCTCTGCCTGGGCGCCGGGGCGCTGTCCACACTGCTCAACCCCCAAGGTCGGCCTGTTCTACCTGGCCGTGGTCCCGCAGTTCATCCCGCACGGCGGCGACACCATGGGCACGTCCCTGATCTTGGGCGTCGTCGTTGCCGGCATCGCTTTCGCGTATCTTTCGATGATCGCTGTCGTCGCGTTCAAGGCGATGCGGTGGCTCAAGCGCCCCAAGGTGAGTACCGTCGTCGAGCGTGTCAGCAGCGGTGTGATCGCCGGGCTGGGCGTAGGCGTGGTGGCGTCCGGCGCCACCAGCTAGTTCAACGGCTTTCGCCGGACGGATTTCACATTCGTATCGATAGCGCTACCAATATGTAAGTGCAGCTAGCCGGCCAGCAGCGCCAGATAGTTATCCAATTGCCCCCCGCGAGGTCCTGCGAGAAATGCTCTGCGGGGGGACAACGCCACAACGATCTGCGCACCGAGCATCATGTTCAGCAGGTGATCGGCGACGGCGGCGTCCCCCCCTATGGGGGGCTTTGATCTCACCTGCCGCCCGGGCTGCTGCGCAATGACCGGTGATGGTGGTGTGCCACTGGCTCATGGACTCGCTGTGAAGTGAAGCCATGTCCGCGTCATTGAGTGCCTTCTGCCAGAACGGAATCACGATGCGGGCTTCATTGACGCGCTCCTCATCCAGTGGCAGAACTTCTGCGCAGAACGCCCGGAGGGCCGCTACGCCTGAGAGTCCCTCGGTCATGGCGGCGATGCGCTGGTTAGTGCGGTTGAACACGTGCCGAACGCGGACGTCAGGAGCAGGTCCTTGGTGGGGGGGAAGTAGGGCTTCAGGGCGCCGTTGGCGAAACCCGCTTCCTCGGCGATTTCCCGCATGGTGGCGCCTTCCATACCCAGCCTCGCGATGATGCGCCAGGTTGCGTCTACCAGTTCGAGGCGTCGTTGATCGTGGTCCACAATCTTTGGCACTGAAGGGGCTCCCGGAAAACAAATGGCGGACAGGTCTTGTGACCCATCTTACGTTTTGGTTATTCTCTACACCTATAGAAAATAAATCTTGACCCATCATAGGTCCCGGACAAGAGGCAGCCATGACGCCCACAGCAACTGAGACAGCAACTGAAGCCGTCGCCCTTGAGGAAACGCAGTACGCCCTGGCAACGGGCGCCGAAATTTCCCAGGTGCAGGCGATCCTGCAGGCCGCGGGCCACCTTGCCGCCGAAAAGCGAATCGCCTACTTGGGGTTGGTGGACCCGTCCCGCAACCAGTCAATGCAGGATCGACGTTTCCGCGTCTTCATTCACGACATCTCCGGGGGGGGAGCCCCCCAGCGACCTCCTCGTCTCCGTGACACGCGGAGAAATCCTGAAAGCCATCGAGCTGGATACCAAGGTCTCCGGCGAACTCCCCCGTGCTGGAAGAGGAGTTCGAGGTTGTGGAGACTCTCCTCGCAACGGACGAGCGCTGGCTGGCCGCCCTCGCTGCGCGCGACCTGGACGTCGCCAAAGTACGCGTTGCTCCACTGTCCGCCGGCGTCTTCGAGTACCACGACGAGAAAGGTTGCCGCATCCTGCGCGGCCTCGCCTTTGTGCAGGACTTCCCGGAAGACAGCGCGTGGGCCCACCCCGTAGATGGCCTGGTGGCTACGTGGATGTGGTCAACAAGGAAGTTACCCAGGTCATCGACCTCGGCGTCATGCCGATCCCGGCAGAGCACGGAAACTACACCGATCCTGAACTGACCGGTCGCTCCGCGAAACACAGAAGCCCATCAGCATCACCCAGCCGGAGGGTCCAAGTTTCACGGTCACCGGCGGCAACCATGTTGAGTGGGAAAAGTGGAGCGTAGACGTTGGCTTCGACGTCCGCGAAGGAGTTGTCCTCCACAACCTGGCCTTCAAGGACGGCGGCCAAACGCGTCCCATTATCAACCGCGCCTCGATCGCAGAAATGGTGGTTCTACGGGGATCCTTCACCCATCCGGTCATGGCAGAACTACTTCGACACCGGCGAGTATCTGGTGGGCCAGTACGCCAACTCCCTGGAACTGGGCTGCGACTGCCTGGGCGACATCACCTACCTCAGCCCTGTCATCAGCGACGCTTTCGGCAACCCCCGCGAGATACGCAATGGCATCTGCATGCACGAGGAAGACTGGGGGGGCATCCTTTCCAAGCACTCAGACCTCTGGACCGGGATCAACTACACCCGCCGCAACCGCCGCCTGGTGATCTCTTTCTTCACCACCATCGGCAACTACGACTACGGCTTTTACTGGTACCTCTACCTGGACGGCACCATCGAGTTCGAGGCCAAAGCCACCGGGATTGTCTTCACCAGCGCCTTCCCGGAAGGAGGTTCGGACAACATCTCCCAACTCGCACCGGGCCTCGGCGCACCCTTCCACCAACACCTCTTCAGCGCCCGACTGGACATGGCCATTGACGGCTTCACCAACCGCGTGGAAGAAGAAGACGTGGTCCGCCAGGCCATGGGCGAAGGCAACGAACGGGGCAATGCGTTCTCCCGCAAGCGCACAGTCCTGACAAAAGAGTCCGAGGCCGTCCGCGAAGCCGCGCCCGCGCCGGCAGGACGTGGATCATTTCCAACCCTGAATCCCGGAATCGTCTCGGCGAGCCCGTTGGTTACAAGCTCCACGCCCAGAACCAGCCCACCCTGCTTGCCGACCCCGGCTCGTCCATTGCGAAGCGCGCGGCTTTCGCTACCAAGGACCTGTGGGTCACCCGCTACTCCGACGAAGAGCGCTACCCCCACGGGCGACTTCGTGAACCAGCACTCCGGCGGCGCTGGCCTGCCCGCCTACGTTGCCCAGGACCGCGAGATTGATGGCCAGGACATCGTGGTGTGGCACACCTTTGGCCTCACGCACTTCCCAAGGGTGGAAGATTGGCCGATCATGCCCGTGGACACTGTTGGCTTCAAGCTCCGGCCGGAAGGCTTCTTCGACCGCAGCCCGGTGTTGGACGTGCCGGCCAGCGCTTCGGGTTTGAGCTGCCACAGTCCTGCCGCGGCCGGCCAAGAGCACAGCGAACACGGTGGACACAGCGAACCTGCCGGGCACTGCCACTAAACCGCAGCCCGGATACAGAGATGACAACCATGACAGGACGGGTCCGGGCCTCCGGGCCTGTCCTGCACCCCCCCGGATCTGCGCAGCCCTCACAGCTGTCTCCTGCCTGGTGCATCTATGGCTCGCAGCCTCGGGACACCACCAGATCTGGGTCGGCGTCCTCATGATCGGCCTGGCGGCCGTCTGCATTCCCTGCACGATTCACATCTGGCGCCACAGCAGTAGATGCGCTCCACCAAGTGACCACGTCGGCCTTGGCCATGGTGGGCCTCCACGCTTTCCTGCTGCTGGGAGCGGGCGGTTCCGGACACGCCCACGGTGTGGGACCGGCGTCGAACGCTGTTGATACCTCCGGCGCTGCCGGATTGTTGCTGGTGATCGGACTGGAAATCACGACGGCGTTACTCGCCGCGACGCTGGTAGCGCGCCTCCGCCGTCGGGTGGCTGTGGCGTCCTGACCCACCCAGCTGCCGAAGTGGCCCATCTTTGCCGCAGCAAGGCCCGGTGTTCAGGCAGAAGGGCCCGGCCGGGGAGCCAAAGAAGGGCCAAAACGACAGGGGTCAGAGCGAAACCCGCGTCAGCTTGTCCGGGTTGGAGAGTTGGCGCAGTTCGCGGATGCTCCCGTCCGGGGCGGTATCGATCACCAGGATGTCGGAGCGGCCATGATGCCTGAGCACCAAGGCCGCTTCGCTGTTCACCTCAATTACCCAGGCGCGTACCGGCTCCACGGGATCGAAAACCATTGCTTTGCCGAGGATGCCCGCAAAGAAACGCGCGATCCTGGCTGCTCCGAACAGCGGTTCATGGCACTCTTGACCTTGCCGCCGCCGTCGGCCCAGAGAACGGCGTCCCGATCCAGCATCGCTACGACCGTATCAATCTCACCCTGCTCGATGGCGAGAACCAGTTTCTCCAAGGCTGCGCGGTCCTTGGCCCGGGGGGGAGCGGGTGCCTCCGGATCGATCTCCAGCCGACGCTCCGCCCGCGAAATCATCTGGCGCACGGCCGCGGGGGGGTCTTCTCCAGGATTTCCGCGATTTCCGGAGCGGACATCGCGAAGGCACGGTGCAACACCAGCGCCGCCCTGGCCTCAGGCGCCAGTTGTTCGGCCAAGTGCAGCAAGGTCAGGGACAGGAGCTCGCGGTTGGCCACTGTTTCTTCCGGGAGTTTGGACGCGTCCACCGGTTCGGGCAGCCACGGACCGGTGTATTCCTCCCGCACGGCGGCGAGTTGGCGCACCCGGTCAACAGATCGGCGTACGCACACCGTTGTTAACCAGGCGGGCCAGGAATCCACGCGGTCCGCGTCGGCTTTCCGCTCTCGTTGGACCGCATCAATCGCCACTTCAGAGACCACGTCCTCCGCATGCCCGAAGTCGCCCAACATTCTGTAAGCGATCCCCAAGAGGCGATTCCGTTCGCTCTGCCACGCCGAAGTGGCTGACACCGCAAGAGTCATGCTGCCAACGCTACCTCTCAGACGATCGGGTTCTTCTCATCTACGGGCGGCTCCATTTGTGTGCTGACGGCGATCCTGTTCCACACGTTGATGGTGGAGATGGCGAGGATCAGGCCGCCCATCTGGCTGTCATCGAAATGCGTGGCAGCAGCGTTCCAGATTTCGTCCGTGACAGTCTCCGGGCCCAGTTGGGTTACCGCGTCCGTCAGGGCAAGAACTGCCTGCTCGCGCGCATCGAAGAACACCTTCGAATGTTGCCACGCCGCTACGGCATGCAGCTTCCTTTCCGGGATACCGCGCTTCCGGCCGTCGGTGGCATGCATGTCCACGCAGAAGCCGCAGCCGTTGAGAATGGAGGCGCGAAGTTTGATCAGTTCGTACAGATCGGGATCGACTGACTTGCGGGCATAGCCTTCGAGTCCGATGACGGCGGCGTAGCCGAGCTTGTTGCTGCGGCCAATATTGATGCGGGGGCATGCTGTTTTCCCTTCAGTGGTGGTGCCTTACATCAGGGATGTCGGATACGGCGCCGAAAGTGTGACAGGGGCGGCAAATTGTTAGAGTCAGTCGATGCGCGCAGTAGTTTTTGATGAGGTCCGAACCCAGCCCGACGTCAGGGAAGTAGCCAAGCCCCCAGGCTCCCGTTGGAGGCGTGGTGGTGAAAGTGCTTGCGACAGGCATGTGCCGCAGCGACTGGCACGCCTGGGCCGGACACGATGACATCGCCATGCCCCATGTGCCGGGCCATGAGCTCGCCGGTGTCATCGACGCCGTCGGGGGGGAAGGCGTCCAGCGCTGGAAGGTGGGCGACCGCGTCACCGTCCCGTTCGTTTGCGGCTGCGGCGCCTGCGAATGGTGCCTGGCCGGCGACGCGCAGGTCTGCCCGGACCAGCAGCAGCCCGGATTCACCCACTGGGGATCGTTCGCCGAGTTTGTGGCCTTGCACGCTGCCGACAGTAACCTGGTCGCCATCCCTGAGAGTGTTGAATTCACGACGGCGGCAAGCCTCGGCTGCCGCTTCGCCACGGCATACCGTGCGTTGGCAGCCCGTGCGCAGGTCAAGGCCGGCGAATGGGTGACCGTGATTGGCGCGGGGCGGCGTGGGGCTGAGCGCGTGATGATTGCAAAGGCCATCGGCGCAAGGGTCATTGCCGTGGACCGGAACCCCGAGGCATTGGCCGTGGCTGCGCGCTTGGGGGGGCTGAACATACTGTGCTCGCTGACGGCGCGGACATCCCTGCTGCAGTCAACGTCCTCTCCGGCGGAGGCAGCCACGTGGCGGTAGACGCGTCGGAAGTGAACAGACCTGCGCCGATGCCATCCTCAGCCTTCGCAGGCGCGGCCGGCACGTCCAGATCGGTTTGCTGCCGTCCGTCGACGGCAACCCGCAAGTGCCATGGCACGTGTGATCGGCTGGGAACTCGACCTCTTGGGCAGTCACGGCATGGCCGCGGTGGACTACCCGGGCATGATGGCCCTCATCGAACAGGGCGCGCTCCAACCGCAGCTGCTGATTGAACGCACCATTGGCCTGGAAGACGCTGCGGCACTGCTGCCCGGTTTCGACCAGGCCAACCCCCGCGGGCATGACCATGGTGGACCCGGCTTTGTAAGAGCCCCGCGCGTGCCCAACTGGGTCGCAGCAGTGCGCGTTTTGGACGCTCAAAACGCGCACAATTGCGACTTAGACGGATGCGTCCGCAGGTCGGTTCCGGTACGCGGCCAGGAAATGGTCGATGCGGCGCACCGCTTCCTCGATGTCCTCCACGGCCGGGAGGATCACGAAGCGGAAATGGTCCGGCGTGGGCCAGTTGAACGCCGTTCCGTGCGAGACCAGGATTTTCTGCTCCTGCAGGAGTTGGAGGACGAACTTCTCGTCGCTCTCAATCGGGTAGATCTCCGGATCCAACTTTGGGAAAAGGTACATGGCGCCGGCCGCGGGAACACAGCTGACGCCCGGGATCGCGGTGAGGAGTTTCCATGCCAGGTCGCGTTGGTCGCGGAGCCGCCCGCCGGGACGTATGAGCGCCTCAATACTTTGGTATCCGCCAAGGCACGTCTGGATGGCGTGCTGTGCAGGAACATTGGCGCACAACCGCAGTGAGGCGAGCAGTTCCAAGGATTCCCGGTAGGCGATTGTTGCGGTCCGGGGTCCCGTGACGGCAACCCAACCTGCCCGGTACCCGGGCATGCGGTAGGCCTTGGACAACCCGCTGAACGTCAGGACACAGACGTCGTCAGCGACTGCCGCGGTGTGGATATGAGGGGGGGCGTCCACATAGCGGATTTTCTCGTAGATCTCATCCGAGAAAAGGACGAGATCATGCTTCCTGGCAAGTGCAGCGAACTGCTCCAAAATGTGGCGCGGATAGACGGCGCCGGTGGGGGGGTTGTTCGGGTTGATGATCACGATGCCTTGGTGCGTGGCGTGATTTTGGCTTCGACGTCGGACATGTCCGGCCACCAGTTCTCGTCCTCATCGCAGAGATAGTGCACGGGGGGGTTGCCGCCGGTCAGCGTCACGGCTGCTGTCCACAGAGGGTAATCCGGTGCCGGGATGAGGATCTCGTCGCCGTTCTCCATGAAAGCCTGCAAGGTCATGGAAATAAGCTCGCTGACGCCGTTGCCAATGAAGACGTCCTCGACGCCGATGGTCATCAGTCCGCGGGTCTGGTAGTACTGCGAGATGGCGGTGCGGGCGGAGAAGATGCCCTTGGAATCGCTGTAACCCTGTGCGCAGCGAAGGTGATGGATCATGTCCACCACAACAGACTCCGGTGCCTCCAGCCCAAACGGTGCGGTGTCCCCCCCGAGGTTCATCTTGAGGATGCGATGACCTTCGGCTTCCATGGCCTTGGCCGCTTGGAGGATGGGCCCACGGAGTTCGTAGCGGACATTCTGAAGTTTGCTGGAGTGCTGCATCGGACGCATGGTAGATCTTTTCACGACACCGCCCCCCCGCCCGGGTAAATGGTTCCAGAATCAGTGTCCAATTGGTTCCGGAATCAGAGCCAGCGAATAACCACAGGAAGTCTCTTGGTGCTGGCCGAAACTTCCCGCTCTGTTCCGTCCACCGCAACAGCGAAGTGCTGAAGTTCATCAGCCGATGCCAGGACCTCAAAGTGTCCGGTGGCATCACTCACGGCAGCCGCAGCGGATGAATGGGCGTGGATATACGCCTTAGGGATTCCCTTGTTGTGCACATCAACCAGCCGTCCCCCCCGGATCCGGCGGGCGACACCTGAATTTCCTGTGGCAGGCTGGGCGGGAGGATCGGAAGGTTCCTCGAAACGCAGGGATACCGGGATGCGAACCAGAAATCCCAGACCCTGTCGGATGGCGCCGGAGTACTCCTCGGGCCGGAATTCTCCCTTGGACACCACGGAGTACTGGCTGTGGAGTTCCACGGCCAACAGCAATTGCTCCATGTTGTCCAGCTGCTCGGGGGGGCCGTGGCATTCCACCGCAACCCTCAGTTCGAGGTCCAGGACGGGGCCGTCTCCCCCCCGCGACCGACCTATCCGGTTGAGCGTGACGGCGCGGACGGTGACCGGGGGCGTCAGGCGGGGGAACGACGGCGGTGGGGGGACCCGTCGTCGAACCTGACATGCTGAGGGGCGACGGCGTCGGAAAGTACCCCCAGAAGGTCGTACAGCGACGAACGCACATGGCCCACGGTAGAACCCCAGCCGGACAGAGATCCACTAATTCAACTGGAACTAGGCTACTCCCGCAGTTGCCTGTAGTCACTGGGATTCAAACCCAAGTAGGTGACAGCACATGTCGCAATGAGCTCATTGGAGCAAGTGCTGTCACTACTTGGGTGGCATCAAACTCAGGCGAGGCCTGGGACGCCGTCGTTGATGGTGAACGACTTCCTGGTGCCGGCCGGCGCGCCCGGCGTGGTGACGTAGTCCAACACACGGAAGTCCGCGGTCATGGCGTCTTTGGTGATGCGGGTGTTCACGTAGCCGCGGTTGTCGTTGTAGAACTTCAAGTGCGGGTTCCAAGCCATGGTGGGGTCGGTGGTGGAGCCCGTGCCATCGCCCGTGGACGTGATGGAGGAGCACACCAGTTCCGTGCCGACCACCTTTGCCGCCGGGTCCTTGTAGTCCACCTTGAGGTCGGTGGCCCAGTGGCGGTGAACGTCGCCGGTGAGTACGACGGCGTTGCGCACCTTGGCGTCCACCCAGCTTGGGTGATGCGGCGGCGGGAAGCGGCGTAACCGTCCCAGCCATCCATGGAGACATCGTCAATCTCCGGTGCCTTGTCGCGGTCCCGCTCGGCGAAGAAGACCTGCTGGCCCAGAATGTCCCACCGCTGCGTGGAGTTCTTGAAGCCGTCCAGCAGCCACTTCTCCTGCTCGGCGCCGGTGATGGTGCGGTTTTCGTCCAGCCGCCCGGCAACGTTCTTTCGCCAGCCGTCACCCGCGAGTTGATCGTCTCGGTATTGGCGGGTGTCCATCATGTGAAAGTTTGCCAGTTGGCCCCCCCATTGGATGGTGCGGTAGATCTTCATATCGAACCCGGCCGGGACCGATGCCCGGCGCAACGGCATGTTTTCGTAGTACGCCTGGAAAGCCGCTGAGCGGCGCTGCCGGAAGTGCTCGGTGGTGTCGTTGAGCTGGCCTGCGTCGCTGTTCTCGGGGGATTTCGTCAGCCCAGTTGTTGTCCACTTCGTGGTCATCCCACACCACCAACCACGGCGCGATTGCGTGCGCGGCCTGCAGATCGGCGTCGGACTTGTACTGGGCGTGCCGCTGGCGGTAGCCTGCAGGGTGCTGGTTTCCGGTCCCTCATGATCGCGCGGGTTTCCGCCGCCGATCACGTAACTGTCCTTCTTGTATTCGTAGAGGTAGTCGCCAAGGTGCAGTACCAGGTCCGGGTGGTCCTCGGCCAGGCGCTTGTACGCAGTGAAATAGCCGTGCTCGTACTGGGCGCAGCTGGCGAACGCCATTGCCAGTGCAGTGGGCGTCTCGCCGGGTGCCGGGCTTGTCAGCGTGCGCCCAACTTCGCTCATGTGCCGCCCGGTACGGAACCGGTAGAAGTACTCCCGGCCCGGCCGGAGGCCCTTGAGTTCGGCGTGCACCGAGTGGGCGGTTTCGATCCTGGCATGTTCGACGCCGCGGGCTACTACCCGGCGCATGGCGGGGGGGTCTTCTGCTACTTCCCAGGCGACGGCGACGTTACGCGAGGGCATGCGCCCAGGCCGTCCTCGGCTATGGGGGGGTTCACTGCCAGTCGGGTCCAGATGACGAAGCCGTCGGGCCACGGTTCGCCCGACGCGACTCCAAGGGTGAACGGATCGGCGCGGAGGCCGGCGTCGTCCGCTGTTGAAACCGCGACGGCGGTACTTGGCAAGGCGGCGACGAGTCCGGCCCCCCCGAGGCCGGCTGAGATGAGGGACCTACGGGAGATGTTTTCCATTCACCCGACTAGGGACCGCGGGTTGACTGGATTCAAGGGTGGTGTGAATCAGTGGTTAATTGTGTGACAAAAGGTGTTACCTCATCCTGAAGCGGTGCCTGCCCGGATGAGGGAACGTCTATGCTCAGTTCATGACGACGGGGGGGGAGAGCCTCAAACGGCCCGGAGTGGTGACGTTCTCGGTGGTGCTGATGTACATCGGCGGCATCGCCCAGATCATTCTTGGGATCCTGACGATTTTCCTGCGATATACCCCGGAGGCCCAGTCCGGCGGCATTGCCCTGCCCATCACTTTGCTCGGTGCAGGCATGATCCTGTTTGGCTTGTTGGTGATCGGGCTGGCCTCCGGGGTAGCCCGGGGGGAGTGAAGCCGCCCGTCGTGGTGCAACAGCGGTGATGCTGCTCGGTCTGGCCTTTGCCGTGGTGGATCTCATTGTTGCCGCGGACGGAGACTGGTCTGCCGTCATTGTTCAGTCCATCGCGACCGTTGCGGTGGTTGTTCCTCAGTGGGTGGGACGTGGTCGACGCTACTTCGAGGCGCGCTGAACCAATGCTTGCTGGGCGTCACGGTACGCCACCCGGCGGTGCACGAAGCGGACGATCTCGATCAGCGCGATGCACGCCACGGATGTTCCCAGGACCAGCAGCGCGGTGGGGGGGAGCGTCGGATCGGTGAACTGCAGGAAGTCGCGGGCGATCGGCACGGAGTACACCAGTACCAGCCCAATCATCATCGCCCCCCCGATGACCAAGCCTTAAAACGGGTGACCGGGCGCGAGAGCACTACGAGGATCCAGATGCCAATGATCGTCAGGATGAGGGTGGACCCGGTCCGGATTTCGGCTTCCGGAATCTGCAGGTTCGCGGCAAGGCGGGCGTAGGAGGCAAGCCCCCCAACGTCACGGATACGCCGGCCGGCACGGCGAACGTGAGCGACCGCCGCAGGAAACCCGGGATGTAGCGCTGGGCGTTGGGTAGCAATGCCAGGAAAAACGCAGGAATGCCAATGGTCAAGCCATCAGTCACGGAGAGTTGCCTGGGAAGGAACGGGAAAGGCAACAGGAGGATGCCGAACGCGATGGCAAGGAAGGTGGCGTAGGCGGTCTTCGTGAGGAACAGCATGGAGACGCGCTCAATGTTGGCAATGACTTGGCGGCCCTCAGCAACCACGCTCGGCAGGTGGGAGAATTTCCCGTCCAAGAGCACCAAACGCGCCACGGCCTTCGTAGCGGCGGCCCCCGAATTCATGGCCACACCGATGTCCGCTTCCTTGATGGCCAGGGCATCGTTCACGCCGTCGCCTGTCATGGCCACTGTGCGGCCGGCAGCTTTCAGCGCCACGACGATCCGCTTTTTCTGGTCAGGGGGGGTCACACGGCCGAAGACCACATTGTTGTTGATGACTTCCATGAGCTCTTTGTCATCAACCGGCAACTCACGTGCATCGAAGCCGTGGGGGGGTGCATCGAGCCCGACTTCCCGGGCAATTGCGGCGACCGTTTGCGGGTTGTCACCGGAAATGATCCGGACATCCACATCCTGTGCTGCGAAATAGGTGAGTGTCTCGGCAGCGTCGGGACGGATGTTCTCCTTGAACGTCAGAAGCACCACGGGGGGGACGGCGTCCGCCGGAACAGTCTCATCATCAGTGGGCGTGCCGTGTGCAAGGACCAGCGTGCGGCGGCCGGTGGCTGCGAGCTCGACGGCTTGGGTGGCGAGTTGCCGGAGCAACGGATCGCCGGAGTTTTTGCCGGGAACACCATTTCAGGGCCGCCGAGAATCCACATCCCGTCGTCGAAAATCACCGCGCTCCACTTTCGCGCGGAGGAGAAGGGCACCCGGTCAAGCGGGAGGCCGGGCGTCTCATTGAAGTGTCCGTCGAGGCTGCGGGCCGTTGCGTTGGCATCCTTCTGCACCCCGTACCAGGAGAGCACGGACTCCCAGCCAGGGCGGTTTGCCAGGGGGGGATGCGCGGCGTCGAAAACGATGTCGCCCTGGGTGAGGGTGCCGGTTTTGTCGAGGCAGATGATGTCCACGCGGGCCAGCCCCTCCACAGCGGGCAATTCCTGCACCAGGACCTGTTGGCGGGCCAGCTTTACCGCTCCCACGGCGAAGGTAATGCTGGTCATCAGCACCAGCCCCAAGGGGGGGACCATGGCGACGACGGCGGCAATAGTCGCCGTCGCTGCGTCCCGCCACGCTCCACTCGCCGAGGCTTCGGCCCACCCGCCCTGGGCAATCATCTGGCATTAAGAACCAACAACGCCACGGGACCCACGAACCAGGTCACCCACTTCAGGACGCGGTCAATGGAGGAGCGGAGCTCTGAGGCCACGAGCGAGAATCGTTTGGCTTCGGCGGCGAGTGAGTTCGCGAAGGAATCGGCCCCCACCCGATCCACCACCGCTGAGCCTTCGCCTGCAACCACAACGGAGCCGGACAACACGCGGTCCCCGTCTTCCTTTTCAACAGCGTCGGATTCGCCGGTCAGCATGGACTCGTCCACTTGGAGTCCGCGTGCGCCGGTCACCACCCCGTCCGCGGGCACCTGATCTCCGGCCCTCAGGACAAGGGTGTCGTCCAGTACAACGTCGTCCAAAGCGATTTCTGCTTCTGAGCCTTCGCGCATCACCCGGGCATGCGGCGCGTTCAGGAGCGCCAGACGGTCCAAAGCCCTCTTTGCCCGGTACTCCTGGACGCTGCCGATCACCGCATTGGCAACTGCACTGAATCCGAAGAGCGCGTCCTGCCAGCGGCCGATAGCGAACAGGACAATGAAGCAGGCCAGGATAATGCCGTTGAACAGGGTGAGCACGTTGGCGCGGACGATGCTCCACACGCTGCGGCTGGTGTCCTGGACAAAGGCGTTGGTTTGCCCTGCGGCCACCCTCTCGGCAACCTCGGCGGTGCTCAGTCCCTGCACCGAGGACCCCCCCACAAAACGGACGGCCGCCGCCGTCAGGTCTTTATCGTTTGGCACTCATGCCCCGTTGTTGAGTCGGTGGAGCGATGGGACTGAGTATGCCAGCCGTTAGGCCGTGAAGGCGAGGTCCTTCGCGTGAAGCCTGTGGCGGAGTGGTTCGCCCCGGGAAAGACGGTGTGCTTCTTCGATGGTGCTGACGGCCATGCGCTCCAGTTCCATGCCCAGCGAACCCGCCAAGTGCGGCGTCAGCAGCACATGAGGATGGGAGTAGAAGCCCGAATCCGCAGGAAGGACCCAAGGAGTGGTGACGTCCAGGACGGCGTAAAGGTCGCCTTCCTCGATGCGCCGAAGCAGCGCGTCCTGGTCCACCAGTTCACCGCGGGCGGTGTTGATGAACGTGGCTCCGGGTTTGAAGCTGGCCACCAGTCCCTGATGGATCAGGTTGTGGGTGGACGGGAGCGACGGCGCGTGGAGGCTGACGACGTCGCAACTGCTCGCGAGTTCCTCCAAGGAAACACGTTCGACGCCGAGCGCGGCTGCCGCGGCATCGTCCAGGAAGGGGGGGTCTGCCACCACTATTTGGACGTCGTAGGACTTCAGGAGCCTGATGACGTGCTTGCCGATCCTGGACGCTCCGATGATGCCTACTCTTTTGCCGAAGTTTCCCATGTCGGGGGGGAAAAGCTGGTCAGGCTCAATTTCGGTCTTCTCCGAGTGCAGTTTCCGGGCAATCTGCAGCACGCGCTTGTTGGCCAGAAGGATCATGGCCACCGTATATTCGGCCACGGGGGGGATGGAATTGGCGTCCGCGGCCGTGCTGATTTCGATCCCTCGTTCCCAGCACTCATCGCTGACGTGATGCTTGACCGTCCCGCCGGCGTGGAGGACATGGGTCAAACGCGGGGGGGCTGCGGCCAGGGCTGCAGCATCGAGCTTTGGGCAGCCCCAGCCGGTGATGAGGATGTCAGTCTCGGCAAGCAGTTCCAGCGAGCGTGGTGACGTGAACTCTTCCATGGGCTCCGGGCTGAGCAGCCGCAGTCCGGGGGGGGACAAGGTCTCCAAGCGACGGGCGGGAAAGACACGGGATACGACGCCGGGACCCATGGCCAGCGCGACGTTCAGTTGGGTTGTGGTCACTTGACGCTCCCTGCAGTGAGGCCGGACTTCCAGAAGCGCTGCAGCATGATGAAGGCCGCCAGCAGGGGGAAGGATGGACAGCAGCGAACCTGTGATGACCATGGGCGTGAACTCGGGCTGCGGCACCGAGTAGCCCTGCCAGATGGAAATCCCGACGCTGACGGGCAGCAACTGCTGGTCCTGGAGCATGACCAGCGGGAGCATGAAGTTGTTCCAGACACCCACGAACTGGAATAGGGCGATGGTGATGTAGCCGGGCATCATCATGGGAAGGCCCAGGGAGAAGAAGGACCGGATGGGGCCGGCACCGTCCATGCGGGCAGCCTCGAGTGTTTCTGCCGGCACGTAGCTGGCGGAGTACACCCGGGCCAGATACACGCCGAACGGGTTGCAGAGCACCGGGATGAGGACGGCCCAGATGGTGTTGGTCATGCCCACCAGGGAGGCCAGGAGGTACATCGGGAGCACTGTGGCTGTGTTGGGGATCAGGACGCCCACCAGGACGAAGCCGAAGAGCGAGTCCTTCCAACGGAACTGGAACTTGTCGAACGCATAGCCTGCCATTACCGAAATCAGGCTGCCCAGGACCGCGCCTACGCCGGCGTACATCACGGAGTTGCCCAGCCAGCGGAAGAAGAGCCCGCCGTCCTGGTTCGCCACGGCTGCGATGTTCTCGAACAGGGAGAAGCTTCCCAAGGCGTAGGCGCTGGTGCCGTAGAGATCTGCCGCGTTCTTGGTGGAGGCGAACACCAGCCACAGAACCGGGACCACCATGTAGGCGGAGCCGATGATCAGGAGCCCGTTGACGGTGAGCTTGCTGGCAAAGCCCCCCCGCTGCGGTTGGAACTGCCCCGGTTTGAGCTGCCGCGGTTAAACCGGGATCCGGTGCGGCGGGGGAGTTTGCTTGGAAGGAGTGGTGCTGTGGGAGCGGGAAAGTGTGGGGGTGCTCATGATTTGTTCATCCTGGAGCTGAGGCGGGTGACGGTCAGGGACAGGATTGCTGCCAGCCCGGCGATGATGACGGAGGCGGCCGCCGCTTGGTTGAGGTTGTGGCGGATAAAGGCCGCGTCATAGGCCCACAGGTTGGGCACCCATGTGCTGGTCACGGAAGCTGTGGCCTTGGAGATGATGGACGGCTCCGTGAAAAGCTGCAGCGTGCCGATGATGGTGAAGAGCATGATGACGCTCAACGCCGGCAGGATCAGCGGGAACTTGATGCTCACCGCAGCCCGGATCTCGCCTGCCCCCCCGTCCACGCGTGCGGCTTCCAGGATTTCCCGGGGGCACGGCCTGCAAAGCGGTGAACAGGATAATGACGTTGTAGCCGGTCCACTCCCACACTCCGATGTTCACGATGGACGGAAGGACCATGTGGCATCCAGGAAATTGATCTGGATGCCGCCACCTTGGAGGGCCTGAACCAGCGCTGATGCCAGGTGTGTACAGGTATGCCCAGATGAGTGCCGCAATGACGCCCGGAACCGCGTGGGGAAGGAACACCAAAAGCTGGAACAGTTTCCGGGCCTTGGCCACCGATGCATCCAGCAGCAGCGCAAAGACCACAGCGCCACCCACCATGCAGGGAATGTAAATCAGGCAGTACAACCCAAGGCGGGCGATGCCTTCCATGAACGTTTCGGACTGGAACACCTGCACATAGTTCTCAAGTCCCACGAACACGGTCTTGGCTTCCCCGAAGCCCAGGCCGGACTTCTGCTGGGAATGGAAACTCAGCACCAGGGAGTAGATCACCGGTGCGATCATGGCGATCGCGAAGACCGCGAAGAAGGGGGACCAGGAACAGTGCGGCAGTCCGTCCGCCGGTTCCCGCCAGGGCGCGGCCGCGGCGGCGCACTGTGGTGGTGAGGGCCTGGGTGGCCATGGGGATTCTCCTAGCTGGGAAGGGGGGGCCTGGGGGGGACGAGGCCCCCTTCCTGTGGGGGGGCTACTCGGTGAGCGGCTGTTCCGTACGGAATTACTCTTTGACGGAAAGGCCGTTTTGCTTCAGGCTGGCCACGGTGGCGTCCTGCGCGGTATCGACGGCGTCATGGATCGTTCCGCCGGTGGTCAGCTTGCCGTAGGCATCCTTAAGGGCAGTGTTGGTGATGTCCCAGTTGGGCCCCCACTGCCAGCCGGGGTGATGGTGCCGTAGGCCTTGTTGAAGACCTCGTAGATGTCGTTGCCAAAGTAGCTGGAGTCGTATGCCTGCTGGGCTACCGGCGTCAGGCCCGGGAAGGCGAGGAACGCGGAACCGGTGTTGCCACGGGCTTGATAGCTTCCTGGCTGGTGGTGAGGAACTCCACGAACTTTGCGGCAGCGGCCGGGTTCTTGCTGCTCTTGGTCACGTTGAAGCTGGATCCGCCATAGAAGGCACCGGACTCATTGCCCCAGGTGGGCAGTTCGGCAGCGATCCACTGGCCCTTCTGGCCGCTGGCTCCGTACGCTTCTGGATGCCCGTGGCGCTCCAGTTAGCGCCGAGCACACCCACTACGTTGCCATTGGCGAGGTCCAGGCTCCACTCGTCACTGTAGGCCTGGCTGACCTTGACGATCTTTTGGTCAATCAGCTTCTGCCAATAAGAGGCAACCTTCTGAGTAGCTTCATCATTGACACCTATCTTCCAACTGTCACCCTCGGTTCCGAACCACTTGGCGCCCGCCTGCCACGCCAATCCGGCGCTCGCCGCTACCTCGTTGGGGTTGAAGCTGGCCAGGTAGGAGTCAGGGGGCTGCGGCCTTGAGCTTCTTGCCGGCCTCTTCGAATTCGTCCCAGGTTTTAGGGACCTCGACGCCGGCCTTGGCCAGCATGTCTTTGCGGTACCACATGAGCATGGGGGGGGCTGCGTCGTACGGAAGTGCGTAGGTCTTCTCACCGAACTGGACCAAGGCCTTGGTCTCGTCCGTAAGTTTGTCGACTGATTCGGTCTTGTTGATCAGCCCATCGAGCGGAATGACCTGGCTGTTGCTGACGAACTGCGGCAACTGCGGGTATTCGATGGTAGCGACGTCCGGGCCGTTGCCTGCCGTGATGGCGGTGGAGAGCTTTGCGTAGCCGCCGTTGGCACCGTTAGGGATGGTTTCGAAGCTGACCTTGATCTTGTCCTGGCTGGCGTTGAACGCTTCAGCCACCTTGTCCATGCCTGCCAGCGAGGACCAGAACGTGATGGATCCGGCGGGGTCTTCTGTAGGTGTGGGGGCTGCCGCAGGGGGGGTGGGGGGGCCCGTGCCGCAGCGGCCAGCAACAGAGTGCTGGCGGCCAAGCCAGCTACTCCGGCGAAGAGATGACGACGCTTCATGGTGTTCTCCTTTGAAGACTTGCGATGCGAAGAAGGTTTGTGTGGTTGGGGGGGCCACATGCGATGGAACCATGTAACCGTGCCGGTTCGAACATCTACAAGATTTCAAACATTTTCAAACATGCCTGAGCGGTAAGAGCCTCTTTTTTGTGGAACTAGCGTGACTTGCCTTGCCCTACTTCTGTTTGAACGAACAGAAAGGCTGGACCTCGATCGATTGCCGCTGCTATGAATTTTGGACACCCAACCCATTCCCACTACGGAGAAGCAGGCATTTCAATGGAGAAATCGAACATCAGCAGACGGTCAGTCCTACAAGTCGGCGGAGCGGCGTCGCTCGCCGCGGCCATCGGGCTGGCAGCCAGCAACCGGCGTCGGCGTCCACCCTCCTGGGTTCCAAGCCGCAGGCGACGGAAATCCTGGACCTGGGTCCCGCCGTCGTACAGTTCTCCCTCATGAGCGGGCTGCTGGTGGGTGACGTCCTCTACATCGGTTCCCGCAACCTTGAGCCCGTCCGAATCATCGCCTTCCACGTCCCCACCGGAAAAGTCATCGGGCAGACCGAGCTCACCAACGGGCACTCCATCCAGACGCTGGCCGCTGACGCTTCCGGTCGTTACCTCTATGCCGGTGTCCTGCAGAAGTCGACAGGCTCGCAGCCCAACCTGTTCCGCTGGGACCTTAACAGCCTTGCTACCAAAGCTGCCGCTATCGGATACATCGGCGACAGGGATGTCCGGGACCTCAGCGTTGCACCCAACGGACGCCTCTACATTGTGGGTGGCGGAAGCCCCACGGCGCCGGCGCTATGGGAGTACGACCCCGCCACCAGCCAGATCACCAGCCTCGGCATCCCCGACCCGGGCGCAACGCTCGCCCGTGCCGTGGCTGCCACCGACTCCACGATCTTCTTCGGCGCCGGCAGCACGCTCAACGGCGGCAGCGGCGCAAGCCGGGCCTGCTTGTTCGCCTACGACCGCGCCACCAAGACGTTCACCAACGTCACACCGGCAGAAATGCTGAAGGATCCCAGCATTCGGGACCTGGGAATCGTGGGTGACAACCTCATGGTGAGCTCGGCCGGTTCGTTGGAGAACTCCAAGATTGCCGCCGTGAATCTCAGCAACCCGAGGACGTATGTGCAAGCAATCTCTGAGGGAAAGACCGCCAAGAACTTTGCGGCAATCGGGGGGGATAAGGTCTACTTCGCCAACGAAACCGGGCTGGTGGCCTACAGCTCGTCTGCCAACGCGGTGGTGGCCGTACCGTACCAAGGGCCTTCGTTGGGCGAGGTCTGGGGGGGCGTTGATGCCAAGGACGGCAAGCTTCTGGTGACCTCCGGCTACGGTTTTGTGGCAGAGATTGATCCGGTCTCCGGAACCACCAGGACCACCGACCTCGGCGAAGCCGGCGCACCCTCTGATCCGCAATCGGTGATGGGCATCGCGGCAGGCGCGGGCTACGTCTATGTGGGAGGCAACGGAGTCATTGCGCGCCGCTCGCTCCGCACCGGACAAGTCAACAACATGAGCGCTCCGGGCGAGGCGAAAGACGCGATCGTGGTGGACGGCGCCTTGTATACGGGCCAGTACAGCGGTCAGGGCATCTGGAGCTACGACCCCCGCAACGGGATGCCGATCACGCAGGTAGCGGACTTCCCCAAGGAGCAGAACCGCCCCTTGGACGTCTGCTGGGATGACAGCAACAGGCTGGTCCTCGTGGCGGTGCAAGCGGACACCGAGGGCGGCGGCTC
The DNA here is from genome assembly GCA_001313365.1 of Paenarthrobacter nitroguajacolicus JCM 14115. Next base: position 11,734 of record BBFS01000053.1, on the reverse strand, counting down.
ACTGTGGACTTTCGACCCGCGCTCCGGCATGAAGGGCTTCTTCCTGAATCCCATCGACAACGTGCAGTTGCTCCGGGCGGTGGCATCCCGTGACGGTGTGGCCTATTTGGGCGGCGGCAATCCAGGTCTCGATGGCGCAGGAACCGTGGTGGCGTTCAACCCTGTGGCAGGAAAGGAGCTGTGGCGACTGGATGCCGGGGAAGGGGCGGGCATTGCGGCCCTGGCCGTGCAGGGCAAATACCTCTACGGTGTGACGCGCAAGGGTGGTCTTTTTGTCATAGACCTACCCAAACGCAAGCTGGTGCACCGTTCGGACATCAGCGCTGTGAGCTACGGCTTCGCGGCCCTGGTCACCAACCGCGGTGCGGTGTACGGCGTTTCCAACACGCACGTCTTCCGCTTCGACCCGAGGACCTTCGAAGTAGCCACCGTGGTTTCTGATATCGACGGCGCTTGGTACAGCGGCTCGCACATTAACAATGACGAGGACGGCTACCTCTACACCATGCGGGGGACGGAACCTCGTGCGGATCGACGACCACCCCCCCGGCGGTAGGCGCCCGGCGTTGCGGGGGGGCCCGCTTTGCACTCTCTGGCGAGTATTTATCGCGCAGAGCGGGCCCCCTCAACGCACGTGCATACGGTCACCTATGCTTATTTGAACACCAGGACTTGCGGAGAGGGTGGGCATGCTCAGCGGCGAACGCCACGAGAAGATTCTGCGTGAGCTTGAAATGCGGGGGGGAACCCTGACGGTCAACGGGTTCGCGGAGAAGACCGGCCTGTCCACCATGACCATCCGCCGGGACCTGACGCAGCTTGCTGCCCAAGGACTGCTGCGCCGGTCCATGGCGGTGCCGTTCCCGTCCCCTCTGAACGGCAAGGCGACACCGTCCACAGAAGAACCCGCCAGCCCCCTCGCAACCCTCGGCCTCATTGTCCCCCCCACCACGGCTACTACTTTCCTGAGGTCATCCGTGGCGCCGAGGCCGCAGCCCGGGAATTGAATGCCCGCCTGATTCTGGGGGGGTCAGCAACTACTCCACCGAGGACGAGCACCGGCAGCTCCAACGCATGGTGGCCAACTCTGTGGACGGGATACTCTTGCAACCGCCGGTTCCCTTGAACCAGGTTCGCCCACCCTCGAATTGCTGTCCGGACTACGTATCCCCGTAGTGCTCGTGGAGCGTTCAAGCCGGGTCTTCGAATCCGTAATGTCCGATCACAGCTACGGTGCCGAGCTCGCCATTGAGCACCTCGCATCCCTGGGCCACCGCAGGATAGGGCTTGCCATCGCCACCAGCCCCCCCACAGCGCCGTGGCTCCGTGAAAGCCACGAGCGCATGGTGGCCAAGCTCGGCCTCGAAACTGATGCTCCCATCATGGAATATGTCCGGTCCGTGGTGGGTGCGGGCAACAACCAAAAGGAGTTCGCAAAATTTCTGAAGGATTGCCGGCGCACTGAGACCACGCTGCCTGGTACTCCCGGACGAGGAAGCCATCACGCTGATCAACCTTGCCGAGGAATCCGGTCTGGATGTCCCGGAGGACCTGGCGATCGTGGCCTACGACGACGAAGTGGCCGACCTCGCCCCCCCGGTGCCCCTGACCTCCGTCGCCCCCCCGCCCAAGCGCGATGTGGGGCATGCCGCCGTCGCCATGTGTATGGAAAGGCTGGGAGGGAAAACCGGCTCGTCGGTCTCTGCAGCGCTGCGGCGCGTAAGCCTGGCCCCCGAAGCTGATCATCCGGGAGTCCACGGTGTTGGGGGAGGACGCGGAGTAGGGGCTGGCTTCAATCTACTCGCGGAGGTACTGGCGGAGCCCGGGGATTGCGAAGTCCACCTTGCCGTAGCCGGCCGACTCGATCAGGCCCGCAGCGATGAGCCTGTTCCGATACTTGGAAATGACGTTGGGCTTGGCCTTGAGGATGGCGCCGATTTGACCAGCAGCAGATGGGCCTTCCTGGAGGGCCATCGCGTCGAGGAACTCGCGGTCTCTTTCTGAGATGTCCGACAGGGCCGACTCGACGACCACTAAGGTGTTCCGTCGTTGGGCCGCTGCGATTCCATGCTGAACGCGGCTCTGGTCCAGTTTCCATCCTGATTTGCCGGCTTCGAGCCAAAGGTAGTAGCCGACCAGTTGGATCAGAAAGGGATAACCCTCGGTGGCTTCGGCTGCTTTGCTGATGAGGTCGGGGGGGAGATACTAACGCCGCCCTGACCGAAGAGCTCGCTGTAGGAAGCGGTGACTTCCGCGATGGCGGCTTCGTGGAGGTTGATCCTGTCAGCCCGCCGCAGGAACGTGGCAACGCCCTCATTAAGGAGGTCGGATACGGCTGCTGGCAGGCCAGCAAAGATCAGCCGATGGGTAGCCCGTCGCGGATGAAGTGTTGTGCGTCGGCGGCCAGTTGAGCGATTTCTGTCCTATCGACGCATGGATCTCGTCGATGGTAATGACCAATCCTGTGCCTTTCTCGTCCAGCAGCCGCAACAGTTCGTTCCCGGTCCGCCGCCAGTCGAGGGACCGTTCCGGTGGGAGCTGGGTTGTCAGTCCGAAGCCTGCTGCTGAAAGGCGGTGATCTTCCGGGATGGAGGTCGGTCTCCGAACTCATCGAGGAGGCGGAGCATGTCATCGCCAACCCCCCCGCGAGGAAGCCTGGCGTGGCTGTTCGAGATATCACGGCCCAGCCATGATTCCGGGCGATACCTTCGGCTTCGCTCAACATGACTGTCTTGCCGATGCCTCTTGAACCGGTGATGATGGTCAGAAGCCCCGGCGCTCCGGAACCCTGCTGCAAGCCGTACTCGAACTCGTCCAGCAGCCCGGCACGCCCCCACCAGCTCGGGAGGGGTGGCTCCGGCAGTCGGCTTGAAGGGATTCTGCATACACCCTCCTTGGGTGAAACCGGGTGAAACTGGTGAAAGTGGTGAAACTCCTGCCACCATAGGCCGACCCTCAGCTGGAAGCAAGCCTGGCGCGGGAAAGGGGATATCAAGAGCGGAGGACAAGCGATGGACCAGCCAACACCATCCCCCCCGGAGACCGGTTACGCAGAGATCAACGGACTACGGATGTACTACGAACTCCACGGTTCCGGTGGCACGCCTTTGCTGCTCCTGCATGGCGGGCTGTTCGACATCGAGCAGCAATTCGGTGCGCTTATCCCGGCCTTGTCAGCGGATCGCAGGGTTATCGCCACGGACTTCCAAGGTCATGGCAGAACCAACGACATCGACCGCGCGTTGAACACGGCTGACTTGGCCTCGGACGTCGTCGGTCTTCTGAAACATCTGGGCGTTGGGGGAGATTGATGTCTTCGGCTTCAGTGTTGGCGGGGGCTGTTGCACTGCATCTGGCGATCAAACACCCCCCCCAGCTCATCCGGAAGCTCATCGTGTCGTCGGTGTCGTTCAACCCCGACGGCGATCGCGGTGGAAACGCTGAGGCTGTCACCGAGATGACCGTGGACATGATCGCGGGAACTCCCATGGAGCAGCGGTACCTGACCGTCTCGCCGCACCCGGATCACGAGCACCTGCAAGGACTCCTGACCAAGCTCGGCGGCTACGACACCGGGTCAAAGGGATGGTCGGATGAGGAGATCCGCGGAATCCAGGCCCCTACCTTGATCACGGTCGGGGGGGACTCCGACATGGTCAAACTTGAGCACGCGGTGCGGTTCCTCCAGCTGCGCGGGGGGGTGACGTGAATGGTGATTTTGAGGGCGTACCCGCCTCGCAGCTCGCTGTCTTTCCGGGCACCACACACTTCTTCGGCCTGGCGAGGACCAACCTTGTGCTGGACGTTGTGACCACATTCCTGGACGCACCGCCGCCATCCGGCTGGCAGGACCAGTAGCAAACAGAAGCGTTCGACGGCGGTACGCACCCGCCGTCGAACGCTTCTGTTTTCTGTCCGGGCACCTGAATCTAGTGCACTGTCGCAGGGGCGAGCGGGGGGGCGTGCTGCGCACGTCCCCGCACCACGATGAGGGCAACGACAGCGATCAGGATGTAGACCATGTTGGCGGGACCGGCCAGCAACACCAGCGGCTCTGGGGGTCCCGCAGCCGCCTGGTCAATGCCGCCCGTGGACAGGAAGAGTGTGGGGTCATAGAGGGCATGCAGAATCATGGGCCAGATCAAGTTGCCTGTGACCCGCAGGGTCAGGTACATGCAGATGCCGAAGCCAAACGTGAAAGCGATGGTCACCAACACGGTGAAGATCGGCATACCTGACAAGGCATTTGCTGAGTGCATGAGAGCAAAGACCAAGGAAGACAGCACCATGACAACCCACTCGGACTTTCCCGAGTCGCGCAGCATTTTCACCACGATGCCGCGGGTCAGGATTTCCTCGGCAAAGCCAATCAGCAAGCCCGTGAGCAGCGTGATGAGCACTACCGATGCCTGGTAACTGCCGTAGTTGATGCCCAGGAATCGGAGCACGATGGCGGCCACCAGGAAGAACGGCGCTACCCACATCCACCAGTTCCCCTTTACTGGCTGAGGAGCGAACAGCGGTTTGAACCAGCCCACGGAGTACACGAACGCAGCCAGGGCCACGCTGCCAATAATTAACGAAAGCGTCAGGCCGACGAAGACGCTCTGGGGTGTTCGGAAGATATCTTCGGCGACAACTTGGTCGCCCGCGATGGTCCCGATCACCAGGCCAGCGCCAAGGTAGATCGCCATATAGAGGACGGTCAGCAGGATGGCCCGCCACCAACCACCCTTGTCCCAGAATGCTTTCCAACGTGACGGATGGACGGTGTGGTCCATACTTGGCCCCCCCCTTTTACTGCGAGTCGGGGAGCGTTCTGCCCCCCCGATTAGAAATCTACTTCATGCAGGTCCTGCGCCGATCGCCAGGCGTGCCGGTAGTACGCGGCGTGAGCCAACCCCCGCGGCGCCGCTTCGTCGATGATCACTGTGGCCCGCGCGTGCTGCTGGATCACTGAACCGGGCACGGCGGATGAGACTGGCCCCCCCTCCAACGCCGCTGCAACGGCCTGCGCCTTGTTTGCTCCGAAAGCCAGGAGGACCAACTGCTTCGCCCGGAGGATGGTGCCCAGACCTTGGGTGATGCAGTGGGTTGGCACCTCGTCCGGGGGAATCGAAGAACCGTGCGTTGTCCTTGCGTGTTTGTTCGGCCAGTGCTTTGATTCGGGTGGTGGAGGCCAGGGAGGACCCGGGTTCGTTGAATCCCACATGTCCGTTGGAACCGATGCCCAGGATTTGGATATCGATGCCCCCGGCTTCCGTGATCATCGCTTCATATTCCGCTCCGGCCTGGGTGACGCCTGGGCCAGTGCCTCGCGGCGTGAATACGTAATCCGGATTGAGGCCCAATGGCTCCACGACCTCGCGGGTGATCACTGAACGGTAGCTCTCCGGGTGCTCTGGCGGGACGCCGAGGTACTCATCCAAAGCGAAGCCACGTACTCCGGAGACGTCGATGGGACCCTCCGCAACTGCGGCCGCCAGCGCAGCGTAGGTGGTCAGTGGCGTGGAACCAGTGGCCAGGCCCAGCACGGTGGCGGGATTCGTGGTGATCTGCTGCGCAAAGATGGATGCAGCGACGCTTCCGGCCTCGGTGGGGGGGTCGCGGACGATGATGACTTCTGCCATAGGTTTTCCTTTGAATAACTGGTGAAAAAGCGTAGTTAGTCGGCGGCGATCGCTGCACCGACAGCGCCGACGGGCAGCCCCTGCGGGACCAATTGAACACGGTCCCCAAGCGCCAGGCCGGAAAGGAATGGGGGGGAGGGAGCGCCGAACCGGGCAAGCTCCCGTTGGATACCGGTGAGAAGTGGCTGTCCGAGGGCGTTCAGGCCGCCGCCAATGTAGATGGAAACGGGGTCGTAGGTCAGCCCAAGGATTCGAATGGCTGTGGCAGCACCTTCGAAGAACCGCTGCTGAACAACTTTGGCGACAGGGTCGCCGTCGAGCGCTGCCTCAAAAAGTGAGACGGCGGGCCACTGGCCGGGGGGGCCTTTCCACTGACGGGCAATGCCCGACCCCGAAGCGATGAGCTCCAAGCAGCCCTTTTGGCCGCAGGGACATTCCTCGCCCTGCAGCCCGAGGGGGGGAGGTGCCCGATTTCGCCCGCAGCTCCGGACGTGCCACGGACACGACGCCTTTGCTGACGTAGCCCGCCGCCAGCCCGGTGCCGAGATTGAGGTAGGCGCTGGAACCGGAGGCGTCGCCGTCGGCCAGCAAGTAGTGGGCTCCGATGGCGGCAGCATTGACGTCGTTCTCCACCGCCGTACGAAGTCCGAGTTCGGCTTCCACTAAGCTACCGAGCTCCAATCCGGCGACGCCAACGTTCACGGCATTGGCTACGTACCCGGACTCCGTATCGACCGTTCCTGGAATTCCGATGCCCAGCCCGGACACAGTGCAGTTCGCCAGGGTTTCAGCGCCGCGCAACTCGTCGAGGACGCCGAAGAGCGAGCTGAGAAGCGCTTCATTCCCGAACCCGGTGGGACGGCGGACGGTGTGCAGAACCTTGCAGTCCTGATCGATGGCGACCGCTTCTATCTTGGTGCCGCCGATGTCGACGCCGATCCTCGCCGTTTGCGTAGCGGAGGCTCAGCCGGGTGCGGGACGGCCAAAGCGGGGGGGTGGAGCTTAGTGTCATCAGTGATCTTTCGGGGTTGAACCCAAGTAAGTAGCAGCAGATGCCGTTTAGCGAGCTCAAAAGGGCATCTGCTGCTACTTAGTTGGGTGAGAGGGGGGACTGAGAGTCCGGCTTCGAGGCTTTTGTTGGCGGCTTCCACAATCGCGACGATGCTGAGAATTTCGGGAAGAGGCACGTTCGGTGTGCCCGTTCGGCACGATGTCACTAGGCCTTCCAGGAGTCCCACGAGCATTGCTTCGCGGGGCCTCGATGGAAAATTCGGAGCCTGCGTCGATTCGTCCGGTGGTGAAGGGGGGGTGCCAGTCTGCTGCTCCGCCCAGATGTGCCTCACGGCCGTCCCCCCCACGCGACCGTCACGGAGGTGGAGCCTGAACCGCTTCCACGTCCACCGGCGTCGACCGTTACTGCCTCCGGGCCGGCACCGAGCGCGGCCACTGCGAGGTCAACCAAGTGCACGCCATACCAGGCCAGGCCCGGGTGGCCGGGCTGGGTAGCAGGGGCCCGTCCAGGGAAACGGACTGACGCGGCCCTCCAGCCAGGACCGCTTGGAATTCCGGCGTGAACCGCTTGGGGGGACCCGGCCAGGACCAAAGCGCCGGAGGCCTGCGCCTGGGCGAGCATAGTGCGGGCCTCAGAGAGAGTCGGAGCGAAGCGGGTGTCCACGTAAATCGGTTTGCCGTAGGGGGCAACACGCTCAAAGTAGCGGGGGGTGCGTCCGCGCATCGGAGGACACAATCAGCAGGCGTCGCAGACTCGGCCACGGCCTCGGGCGAATCGCACATGACGACGCCCAGCCCGCTCACTTCTTCGGCGAAGTCATCGATGCGGTCGCGGCTCAACGGAAAGTCCGACGCCGATTCCCCCTTCCAGGCGTGCGTCACCATGCCGCCGGGGGGGACCACGCCGTCGGAACCGTTGCCGAAGAGCCGCGTAAACGACGGCGCGTGCGGGGGGGAGTCGACGCCGATGAGACCGAAACGGAGGGGGGGCGCAACAAGCGTCATCCCTTCACCCCGCTGTGCGTGATGCTGGCGACGATGTGTTTCTGCAAGAGGGCGAAGATCACCAGGCACGGGATGAAGCTGACCAGCGTTGCGGCCATGACGTTGGACGTGGAGGCTGTCTCGGTGTTCAACGTTGCCAGGCCGACGGTGAGTGTCCGCGCGGTGTCCGATTGGCCCACTACCAGCGGCCAGAGGAGATCGTTCCAGTGCCAGAGGAAGACGAAGATGGCCAGGGTTGCCAGGACGGGACGGATCAGGGGGGAGCACGATCTGCCAGAAGGTCCGCCATTCGCCGGCACCGTCGATGCGGGCGGCGTCGAACAGTTCCTCCGGCATGTCCCGGACGAACTGGCGGATGAGGAAAATCGCCTGGGCGTTGGCCAGAGTGGGCAGGATCAGGCCCCACAGTGTGTTCACGCCGCCCATCTTGGAGATGAGGATGAAGGTGGGGGATCAGCGTGGCCTGGACGGGTACCATCATGGTGGCGATGATGGCCCACAGCAACGCGTTACGGCCGGGGAACCGCTTGCGGGCCAAGGCGTAGGCGGCCATGGAAGCCGTCAGCAGGACAACCACCACGGACACTGCCGAGTACAGGAACGAGTTCCAGAGCCAGAGCGGGAATTCGCCCACGTTGAAGATGCGCACAATGTTGTCCAGCGTCAGAGACGACGGCAACGCGTAGGGGAGCGTGGGGGCATCCTCCGGGGGAGAGGGCCAGCACGGCAACGGCAATCAGGGGCGCCACCGTGAAGAGTGAGATCACGGCCAGCACCCAAGTCAGGGTGCGCTGGCGGCGCTTTTCGGTGCTGCGGCGGGGGGGGCTGGTCCGGTGGTCTGGCCGGGAGTGCGCCCGCCTACTGCGGGGGGGCTGGAGACGGTGGCAGTCACTTGGAGTCCTTACCTTCGAAGAAGCGCTGTTGGATGAGCGACAGGATGAGGACGATGACGAACAGCACCACGCCAATGGCCGAGGCATAGCCGAAGTCGAAGAACTTGAATCCTTCATCGAACAGGAAGTAGATGAGGCTGTGGCTGGCCCGGGCGGGTCCGCCTCCAGTCATGACGTAGATGGTGTCGAAGACCTGGAATCCGACGATCGTCTCGATGACCAGGACAAAGAACACCACGGGCTTCAGCAGGGGCAACGTGACGTACCAGAACGATTTCCAAGCGCCGGCCCCGTCAATACGCGCAGCCTCGTGGACTTCGGCCGGTTGTGCTTTGAGCCCGGCCAGGAAGATCAGCATGGAGTAGCCGAAGCCTTTCCATACGGACACCACGGCCAGGGATAGCAGGACCAGCAGTTGGGGCCCGGACGTGAAGGGGACGGGGGCCCATGCCCAGGCCAACCAATGCGGCATTCAGCGGTCCCTCCGTGGAGAAGATCCACGTCCAGATGATGCCGGCCATGACGAATGAGCTGAGGTACGGGATGAACAGCAGGGCCCGGAAAGTTCCGGTGAACCTGACCAGTTTGTCCAGGAGGACGGCGCCGGCCAGCGATACGGCGATGATGAACGGGACGAAGATCGCCACGTACAGGAACGTCACCTTGAGCTTTGCCAGAAGTTGGGATCAGCAGCCAAACGTGTGTAGTTGTCTGCGCCCAGGAATTCGAAGTCGCCGTTGAGGCTGTACTCGGTCAGGCTCATGGCACCGGCCCCCCCGAAGATGGGGAGGAACTTGAAGAGACCGAAAATGACCAGGGTGGGCAGGACGAAGAGGATGCCGGCCAGTGCCTCGCGGCTACGGGCCTTCTTGGCCCCCCCAAAAGGCTTGAGCGGTAGCGCCGTCAGCTCTGGATGTCGGCCGGCCAGCGTGGTTCTGGTGCGGGTGTTTACAGACATGGGGGGGTGACCAATCGGTGGTTGGGCTGGACTCAGGATGCCGAGCGCTGCAGGATGCCGCGGGCTTCTTTGGCAGCACGGTCAAGGGCTTCCTTGGCGCTGACATCGCCGCGGAGGGCAGCTTGGATGTTCGGCGCGAGGCGCCCATGACCTGGCGTGCGACCGGGGGGGACGGTTCGCCGGGGGTTGGCGGACTTCAGGGCCTCGGCCATGGCGAGGGAATCGGCGTCCGTGCCCAGGGCGGCGGCATCTGTCCGCGTGGGCAGGTTGCCGGCAGCGGTGTTGAGGCCTTCTGGGACTCTGCCGAACTCAGGTAGCTCATCACCTTGTAGGCAGCTTCGCGGTTTTCCTTTTTGTTGATTGACGTCAGCGCCAGCAATCCGGGGGGGTTGCCGTACGTCGCCTGGACCTTGCCCTGCAACGGAGCACCCAAGGCAACGTTTTCGGCACCAAGCGCGGCGCGCATCTGCTTCAGCTCCGGCAGTGATGTGGTGGCCCGCATTGCTGCCTTGCCCGTGGCGATCGGTGCACCCTCAACCTTGGGGGGGCCGTCCGTGGCGGCATCCGCGGGAAGTCCACCGAGTTTCTTGAGGTCGATCAGCAATTGCAGCGCCGAAACGCCGGCCTCCGAGTCGAAGGCGATGTCCTTGGCGTCATCGGTGAAGACGGTTCCGCCTGCCTGCCACAACAGGGGATAGAAGGACAGGTTCAACGTCTGTTCAGGGCTGCCGGCGTAATCCATCACGGCGATGCCCTTCTCCGCCAATATCGGCGCGGCGCTCCGGAGATCGTCCCAGGTCTTGGGCAGCGGCACTCCTGCGTCCGCGAAGATCTTGGTGTTGTACGCCGTGGTGTTGATGTTTTGGAACAGCGGAACGCCGAACACCTCTTTGTCGAACGTTGCCGCTTCCAATGTGCCGGGATAGAAGCTGTCCTTGTCCTTCTCAACGGCTTTGTCCACCGGCAGCAGTCCGCGAACGTTGCGGTAGGTAGCTGCCTGGTCGGGCGTAATGAGCACGACGTCGGGTCCCGAGCCTGCGGCCAGCGCCGCCGAGATCTGGGCGTCCCGCTTGTCGAACGTCTGGAGCTCAATGGACAGGTCAATTCCAGGGTTTGCCTTCTCGAAGCTGGCCTCGGTGTCCTGCCAGAACTTCTTGCTGGCCGTCTCGTCCTTGATGACGGGGGGGTACATCCAGAGCGTCACCTTGCCGGTGGCCTGGCCGCCGTCGGACGTTGTAGAACCGGCGGAACCGCAGGCAGTGAGCGCCATAGCGGCGGTGACGACGGCGGCTGTCGCCAAAGCGGTGCGGTGCATCTTTCGAATGAACATGGTGGCTACTTTCGGGTGAGGGTGGCTTCTTGGATCGCGCTGAGCGCGATCTGATGGCGGCTGGCTGCTACAGGGGGCGGTGAGGAGGGGGGTCGCCGCATTCCCGCATCCAGTCGAAGAGGGCAGCGGAGAGATCCCTGAGGATCTCCGACTGCTCCGGATGGGCGGCGATGTTGTCCAGTTCCTCAGGGTCTGTGGTGAGGTCGTAGAGCTCCGTCGCCGGGCTGGTGCCGATGGTGGGCCCGCCAAGGTCCGCCGGCAGGCTGCGGTGGATCCAGGATTGTGTGGGATCCATGGCGCGTGGTGCGTTGGAAAAGTTGACGATCAGTTTGTGTGTGGATGTCCGCACTGACCGTTTGGGGGGGTCGTAGTACGTGTGGTAGCTCAGCTGGCTGAAACAGTGGCTTCGCGTGGCCTCGCCTGCTTCGACGGCGGGCCGCAGGGTGGTCCCGGCGAGGCGTCCGGAGTCGGCAGTCCTGCCAAGTCAAGCAAGGTGGGCAGGACATCCACGTGACTGACGATGTCCGGCATGCGTCGCCCGGACCACGCCGGGTTGCCGGGATGCCGAAGCATCAGCGCAACGCCCAGTCCGGCGTCGTACAGGGTGCATTTGGCGCGGGGCAGGGCAAGCCCGTGGTCGGTGGTGAACAGGACCAGCGTCTGGTCGCGGATGCCTAGCGAATCGAGTTCCGCAAGGATGCTGCCGACGCTTCATCCATGTGTTTGACCGCGCCTTGGAGCTCGGCGATTTCCTCGCGGGCACCGTCGTCGTCCACCAAATGGGCCGGAACAGTATGCCCCAAGGAGAGGTCTGGTTCCACGCCAGCGGCAAGGAAACCCATCACCCCTGGGCGGTCCCTTGCGGAGGGCACCCGGTGCGGCTCGGTGAAACCGACCTGCAGGTAGA
>BBFS01000052.1 GCA_001313365.1 Paenarthrobacter nitroguajacolicus JCM 14115 | reverse complement strand
TCCCAGGTTGGCACGCGGCCCGCTAGCCACGCGGCGATGTCGGTCAGCATGCCGGTAATCGCGATGGAGGTGCCGCCGCTGCCGATCGTCCTCTGAGGCAGACCAGTGGGCTGCAGAACGAATTTGTACGAGTCAGGAACGCGAGCAGCCAGGAAGCCGATCAGATGTTCGCAGAAAGGCCTGTTCCACGTCTCCGGACCGTAACCCAAGCCAAGGTCGGCAGCATGAATGGTGAGTTCACGCCACAGGGCCAGGCCGCCGTCGAACACTGTCCCGTCCCGGTACGCGATACGCGCCTGCCAGTCCTCAGGCCCAAGGCATCGAACGCGGCAATCGCCGCATCCAAGGCGGTGGTGACCGCCTCCGTGTGCTGCGTGAGGCTGTGCCCCCCCGCAGCGAGTGCGATGGCCTTGTTACGGCCGTCCATGCCGCCGTCGTACAGTTCCCCCCCGGTTTCGCCGCGGCGCGCGTACTCAAGTTGCCGAGCCATGGCGTTCGCGATTCCGGCAAGGTGGGCAAGGACGTGACCCCCCCGGGTCCAGCCTGGAAGCTCTGACGGTTCAGCGACGGATGAGTCGTCCAGTTTGGCGAGGAGGCGGGTGACGGCGCCGGCGGCTTTGTGAAGCTCTGCGGGCAACGTCTCGGGGGGTGATCTGAGTCATAGCGCCATGTTAACGCACTGCAGGACGGCACCTCGCGTTGCCCTGCCCGAAGGCATGGCCGCGACGTGCGTCCCGAGTGGTCTAGCTGGCGTAGGAACGCGCTGCGTCCAGTTCCGCTTGGAGCGCCGTCAGTTGGCGTTCGACGGCGGCCGGTGCTGTGCCGCCCTGCGAGTTGCGGCTGTTGAGCGAACCTTCGGTGCTCAGAACGCTGCGGACCTCGGGAGTGAGGTGTCCCGAGATTGCTGCGTATTCCTCGTCCGTCAGGTCCCACAGCTCCACGCCGCGGCCTTCGGCTTGCTTGACGGCAGCACCGGACAGCTCATGGGCCTCACGGAACGGAACGCCCTGGCGGACAAGCCACTCAGCAATGTCCGTGGCCAACGCGAAGCCCTGGGGGAGCCAGGGATTCCATGCGCTCGGTGTTGAACTTCAGCGTGGCGATCATGCCGGACACGGCCGGAAGCAAAAGCTCCAGGGTGTCGGCGGCGTCGAAGACCGGTTCTTTGTCCTCTTGCAGATCGCGGTTGTACGCGAGCGGCAGGCCCTTGAGCGTCGCCAGCAGGCCAGTCAGGTTGCCGATAAGGCGACCTGCCTTGCCGCGTGCGAGCTCGGCGACGTCCGGGTTCTTCTTCTGCGGCATGATCGAGGACCCCGTGGAGTACGAATCATGCAGCGTGACAAAGGAGAACTCCTTGGTTGCCCAGAAGATGACTTCCTCGGAGATCCGGGAGAGGTCCACGCCAATCATGGAACACACCCAGGCGAACTCGGCGAAAACATCGCGTGAGGCGGTGCCATCGATCGAATTGTGGACCGCAGAGAAGAAACCAAGGTCCGCGGCAACAGCCTCGGGGTCCAGGCCAAGCGAAGACCCTGCCAAAGCACCGGAACCGTAAGGCGAAACACCGGCGCGCTTGTCCCAGTCCTGGAGCCGCTGCACGTCGCGCAGCAAAGCCCACGCATGAGCCAGGAGGTGGTGGCTCAGCAACACCGGCTGGGCGTGCTGCAGGTGGGTCCGGCCCGGCATGGCAACGCCTTGGTGGGCCTTGGCCTGCTCAACCAGGCGTCGATGGTGGCCAGAACGCCGCTGGCGATGATGCGTGCGTGGTCGCGCAGGAACATGCGGCCAAGGGTGGCCACCTGGTCGTTGCGTGAGCGGCCGGCACGAAGCTTGCCGCCCAAATGGGTTCCGGCGCGCTCAATCAGTCCACGTTCCAGGGAACCGTGGACGTCCTCGTCGCTCTCGGCCGGCAGGTAGGCGCCGCTCGCCACGTCCTCGTCCAGCTGGGTGAGGGCGGCAAGCATGCCTTCGAGCTCGGCGTCGTCCAACAGTCCAGCCTTGGCCAGCACGCGGGCGTGCGCCTTGGAACCGGCGATGTCATAGCGGGCCAGCCGCCAGTCAAAGTGCGTGGACTTGCTCAGTGCGGCCAGCGCATCCGCGGGGCCGCCGGCGAACCGGCCGCCCCCACAGTGCACCTTCATTAGTTGCCGACGTCATTACTCGCCTGTGACGCGCAGGTCGCGGCCGGAGGCAACCTTGGAGGACATTCCCCCACAGCTCGATGAAACCGCGTGCCATGGACTGGTCGAAGGTATCGCCGGTGTCGTAGGTGGCGAGGTCGAAGTCGTACAGCGAGGTCTCGGAGCGGCGACCGTTGACGATTGCCTGGCCACCGTGGAGGACCATGCGGATGTCGCCGGAAACGTACTGCTGCGTGTCTTCGATGAAGGCGTCCAGGGAGCGCTTGAGCGGGGAGAACCACTGTCCGTCGTAGACCAGCTCTGCCCAGCGCTGGCCAACAGTTGCCTTGAAGCGGGCCTGTTCGCGCTCGATGGTGATGTCCTCGAGGTGCTTGTGCGCGGTGATCAGCGCCATGGCACCCGGGGGGGCTTCATAGATTTCGCGGGACTTGATGCCGACGAGGCGATCTTCAACGACGTCGATGCGGCCAACGCCCTGGGCGCCTGCACGGCGGTTCAGCTCCTGGATGGCCTGCAGCGGGGTGACCTTTACGCCGTCGATCGCTACCGGAACACCGGCCTGGAAGGAGATGGTGACCTCATCGGGCGCGGCGGGAATTCCGGGGTGGCGGTGTAGTCGTAGATGTCCTTGGTAGGAGCGTTCCAGATGTCCTCGAGGTAACCTGTCTCGACGGCGCGTCCCCCCCAGACGTTCTGGTCGATCGAGTACGGGTTCTTCTTGGTGGTCTCGATCGGCAGTCCCTTTTCCTCGGCGAAGGCGATGGCCTTGTCGCGGGTCAGGGCGAGGTCGCGGACGGGTGCAATGCACTTCAGGTCCGGGCCGAGGGTCTGGATGCCAACTTCGAAACGGACCTGGTCGTTGCCCTTGCCGGTGCAGCCGTGGGCAACGGTGGTGGCACCGAATTCGCGGGCAGCTTCACGAGGTGCTTCACGATGACCGGACGGGAGATAGCCGAAACCAACGGGTAGTGGCCCTGGTAGAGGGCGTTGGCCTTCAGGGTGGGCATGGCGTACTCGTTGGCGAACTCGTCACGGGCGTCGGCCACGTAAGCCTCAACCGCGCCGCAACCGAGAGCGCGCTGGCGAATGGTCTCCAGCGACTCGCCGCCCTGTCCGACGTCGACGGCCACGGCGATGACCTCGCGCCGGTGGCTTCACCGATCCAGCCGATGGCTACGGAAGTATCAAGCCACCGGAGTAGGCCAGAACAATGCGCTCAGTCACGAGAGTGCTCCTTTGTTATTGCTTGGTTCATTCGAATCAATGCTGTGTGAATCAATGCTGAAGAAGATCAATTAGTTGCCAGGCCCGGCTTCTTCGGCCATGCGCAGGAAACGCGCTGCCAGTTCCGCCCCGCCATCGGGATCCCGTGCGACCAGCAGCAAAGTGTCGTCGCCTGCGATCGTACCCAATACCGACGGCATCACCGAGTGATCAACGGCCAGGGCTAGGAAGTTGGCTGCTCCCGGTGGGGTGCGGAGGACCACGATGTTGCCCGATGCCTCAGCTGTCACCAGGAGTTCGCCGCAAAGCCGCGTCAGCCGCGCATCCAGGATTTCCTGGGTGACGCCGCTCTTGGCATTGCGGTCCCCACCCTCCCCCCCGGGACAGCGTAAACAAGTGCGCCTTCCTTGCCCCCCCGGACCCGTACCGCACCCAGTTCCACGAGGTCGCGGGACAGGGTGGCCTGGGTGACCTGGACGCCGTCGTCCGCCAGCAGGGCTGCAAGCTCTGCTTGTGAACGCACGGACTCACCCGTCAGGATCGCGGTGATACGCGCCTGGCGGGCAGTCTTTGTGGCTGGGCTGGCGCCCGGCACGGACGGATTGGTGGACACTAGAACGTGCTCTCCCCCCCGGTTCCTCGACGGGAGAAAGACCATCCACGAAAGCAAGCCCGGAGCGGTGCATCAGCCAGGCCATCAGTGCCTTCTGAGCGTGCAGGCGGTTCTCCGCCTCGTCCCAGACAATCGACTGCGGGCCGTCGATCACTCCGGCGGAAATTTCGTAGCCGCGGTAGGCCGGGAGGCAGTGAAGCACGACGCGTCCGGCGCGGCCTGCGCCATGGCGGCCTCATCCACGGAGTAGTCGCGGAAGAGCTGCAGCCGGGCTTCCTTTTCGGCTTCCTGGCCCATGGATACCCACGTGTCCGTTGCTACGACGTCGGCGCCCTTGAGGCTTCTGCAGCATCGCTGGTGATGAGCACTGAGCCGCCTGTCTCGGCCGCACGCTCCTCGGCAGCCGCCACGATCTCCGGCGCCGGAAGATAGCCTTCGGGACCGGAAATGCGCACATGCATTCCGGCCGTCACACCAGCAAGGAGGTAGGAATTGGCCATGTTGTTGGCGGAGTCACCCAGATAGGCCATGCTCAAGCCGGCGAGTTCACCCTTGTGCTCCTTGACGGCCAGGAGGTCGGCCAGGAGCTGGCAGGGGTGGTAGTCGTCGCACAAGGCGTTGATGACGGGGACCTTGGAGTTTTCCGCCATGGCCACCAGGCCCGAGTGGGCACCTGTCCGCCATACGATGGTGGACACCATGCGCTCCAGGACCTTCGCCGTATCCTCACGGATTCCTTGTGGCCGATCTGGCTTCACCCGGGTTGATGATCAGTGCGTTGCCGCCCATGTCCGCGATGCCGGTGGCGAAAGAAACACGCGTGCGGGTGGAGGTCTTGTCAAAGATCACGGCCACCGTCTTACGGCCGTTGCCCTCGGCGGCGAAAGGCTGCACGCTGTACGGCGCTGCTTCATCCGTGCGGCGAGTTCCAAAACCTCAGCTTGCTCGGCGGGACTCAGGTCCGTGTCCTTGAGGAAGTGACGGGTGGTGTTGGTAGTGGTCACTGTGCGTCCTTAGCGGTGTTGGCTGTAGCCGTAGCGATCAGGTGGGTAATGCATCCAGGAAACGGTCCGCTTGATCGATGGTCAGGATCAGCGGCGGCGCAAGGCGGATAGTCCTCGGACCCGGGCTGTTGATGATGAAGCCGGCATCCAAAGCTGCGGTAACCATGGCAGGTGCGATGTCGGCATTCACATCGAAGCCAATCAACAGACCCTCGCCGCGGACTTCAGTGACAGCTCGATGGCGGCCAGTCCCTCACGAAGGTGGTTGCCGACAGTGAACACGTTCTGCAGCACACCTTGGCTTTCGATTGCGTGCAGCGTGGCCAAAGCGGCGGCCGTAGCCACTGGGTTCCCACCGAAAGTGGTGCCGTGCTGCCCGGCGGTGAGCAGGGCCGACGTCGTACTTCCGAACGTGACCAAGGCACCCACAGGAAAACCGCCGCCGAGTCCCTTGGCGAGGGTCACGGCGTCGGGAACAATTCCGGCGTCTTCGCTGGCGAGCCATTTACCGGTCCGGCCGATGCCGGTTTGTACCTCATCCAAGATCAGCAGGGCTCCCGCTGCGGTGGTCACCTCGCGGGCTGCCTGCAGGTATTCGGCGCTGAGTGGGCGGACGCCCGCTTCGCCTTGGATGGGTTCCAGGAACACGGCCGCTGTGGAATCGTCGACGGCGGCACGCAAGGCTTCGATGTCGCCGAACGGGATGTGAACCACGCCACCGGGCAATGGTTCGAAGGGTGCACGGTAGGCCTCCTTGGCCGTGAGCGCCAAGGCTCCCATGGTGCGGCCGTGGAAGGCGCCCTCCAGGGCGATGATCTTGGTGCGCTTTCCATCCGAGTTGTTCCGTCGTGCCAGCTTGAACGCTGCCTCGTTGGCCTCAGTACCGGAGTTGGCAAAGAAGACCTTGGAACCAGCCGGAGCCTTGCTGAGAGCCAGGAGCTTTTCAGCCAAAGCAATTTGCGTGGGACTCGTGAAGAAGTTCGAGACGTGCCCGAGCGTGGCCAACTGGCTGGAGATCACTGACGTGACGAAGGGGTGCGCGTGACCCAGTGCGTTCACAGCGATGCCACCCAGGAGGTCCAGGTATTCCTTGCCGTCGGCGTCCCAAACGAGGCAGCCTGCGCCGCGAACCAGCACCCGCTGCGGAGTGCCGAAGACACCCATCAGCGAGGACGAGTAACGGGCAAGCCAGTCAGCGCCTGAGCTCTGGGAAACGAGCGTGGTTGCGGCAGCCTCCGCAGCGATAGGGGGGGCCCCGCCCGCTTCGCGGTGCCCGACCACACCCGGCCCCCCCATCGCTGCTGCGGCTTTCGGCCGAATGGCTCAGTTCGGTGCTCATGCGTTCACTTCCTCGTCGGGGGGGACTACTTGGGTGCCGATGCCTGCCGTGGTGAAGGTTTCCAGGAGCATCGAGTGCGGGAGGCGGCCGTCCACGATGTGTGCGCGCTCCACTCCTTCGTCGATGGCTTTGAGGCACGCAGCCATTTTCGGATCATGCCTGACTCCAGGCGAGGCAGCATGTCGCGGAGTTCGGAAGCGGTCAGTGAAGAGATCAGCGACGATTTGTCCGGCCAGTTGGCGTAAAGGCCTCTACGTCGGTGAGGATGACGAGCTTGGTGGCGCCCAGCGCCGATGCGACGGCGGCGGCAGCCGTGTCTGCGTTAACGTTCAGGACCTGGCCAGTGGTTTGGCCAGTGCCATCTCCTCCGTCCACGATCTCGGGGGCGACCGTTGAGATGACCGGGATGCGGCCGGCGTCGAGAATGTCCTTGATTCCGGCAGGATCCACGCCCACCACTTCTCCCACCAGGCCGAGGTCCACCTCTTCGCCGTCAACAACAGTGCCCGTGCGGACGGCGCGTAACAAGCCGCCATCTTCGCCGGACATGCCCACGGCATAGGGACCGTGGGAGTTGATGAGGCCGACGAGTTCGCGACCGACTTGGCCCGTGAGGACCATGCGGACCACGTCCATGGCTTCAGGGGTGGTGACGCGCAGGCCGCCCTTGAACTCGGACTCGATGCCGAGACGACCGAGCATGGAGTTGATCTGGGGGGGCCACCGCCGTGGACCACTACGGGGGTGGATGCCAACGTGGTGGAGGAACACAATGTCCTCCGCGAAGGCACGACGAAGGTCGTCGTTGACCATCGCGTTGCCGCCGTACTTGATCACCATGGTGGTACCGGCGAAACGCTGGATCCACGGGAGGGCCTCGATCAGTGTCCCGGCTTTGTCCTGGGCGTCACTCATGGAGGTGGTTTCGCGGGTGTGCGCAGTCATGGTCATCCGCTCAGCTCGAGTATGCGCTGTTCTCGTGCACGTAATCGTGCGTGAGGTCGTTGGTCCAAATGGTGGCCTCGGCATCGCCGGCCTGCAGGTCGATTTCGACCAACACTTCGCGCGGCTCCAGGTCCACCAGGTTGCGGTCCTCGCCGATTGCGCCGTTGCGGCAGATCTGCACACCGTTCATTGCGACGTTGAGTTGGTCCGCCACGAATATGGCGTCAGTTGTTCCCACAGCCGAGAGCACGCGGCCCCCAGTTAGTCCTTGCCGAAGATGGCGGCTTTGAACAGGTTGGAGCGGGCAACACTGCGGCTGACGATCTCGGCGTCGCGTTCGCTGGCGGCGTTGAACGTCCGGATAGCGATATCGTGGCTGGCGCCCTCGGCGTCACCGATGAGCTTGCGTGCCAGTTCGGCGCAGACCTGGGTGACCGCATCGCTCAACTGTTCGGCAGACGGCAACGCCTCGGACGCCCCTGATGCCAACAGCACCACGGTGTCGTTGGTGGACATGCAGCCGTCCGAGTCCGCCCGATCAAAGGTCACGCGAGTGGCGTCCCGGAGGACGACGTCGAGCTCATCCGCAGGAACCTCGGCGTCGGTGGTCAGGACCACAAGCATCGTTGCCAGGCCCGGCGCCAACATGCCGGCACCCTTGGCGATGCCACCGACGGTGAACTGCTTGCCCTCGGCGTCGGTGCCCGAGAAAACAGCTTCCTTGGACACGCTGTCCGTGGTCATGATCGCTGTGGCCGCAGCGGAGCCGCCGTCCTCCGACAGTTCGTGGAAAGCGGC
Source organism: Paenarthrobacter nitroguajacolicus JCM 14115 (assembly GCA_001313365.1). The sequence continues at coordinate 24,253 of BBFS01000052.1, read as the reverse complement.
CTCGACGCCGGGAAGAATCTTGTCCATGGGCAGCTGCTCGCCGATCAGGCCGGTTGAGCAGACCACGACGTCGGAAGCAGAGACTCCCAGCACGTCTGCCACTTTCTCGGCCGTGGCGTGGGTGTTCTGGAAGCCTGTGGACCGGTGCAGGCGTTGGCTCCACCGGAGTTCAGGACCACGGCATCCACTCGACCGTCGCTGACCACCTGACGCGACCAATGGACCGGTGCAGCAGCCACGCGGTTGGAGGTAAAGACGGCGGCGGCGGACTTTTGCGGTCCGTCGTTGACTACAAGGGCCAGGTCCGGGTTGCCCGAAGCCTTGATGCCGGCTTTGATGCCTGCGGCGCGGAATCCCTTGGGGGCGGTAATGGTCACGGTGCAACTCCCTGCAGGTTCAGGCCGGCAGTTTCATCCAGGCCGAGGGCAATGTTCATGGACTGCACGGCTCCGCCGGCGGTCCCCTTGGTGAGGTTGTCGATAGCGCACGTCACGATCACGCGGCCCGTGTGGGCGTCGAAAGCCAACTGCATTACGGCGTGGTTGCAGCCCTGGACCGACTTGGTGGTGGGCCACTGGCCCTCCGGAAGGAGGTGCACGAACGGTTCGTCGTCGTAGGCGTCTGTCCAGGCTTGGCGCAGTTCGGCTTCAGTAACACTGCGTCCTGCCTGCGGCCGCACCTTGGCCGTCGCCGTCGTCAGGATGCCGCGGCTCATCGGAACCAGTGTCGGCGTGAAGGAGACTGTTACCGGCTCGCCGGCAGCGTTGGCCAGTCCCTGTTCGATCTCAGGCGTGTGCCGGTGTCCGCCGCCGACGCCGTAAGCTCATGGAACCCATGACTTCAGCGCCAATCAGGTTGACCTTGGCAGCCTTGCCCGCGCCTGAGGTCCCTGATGCAGAGACAATCACGACGTCGTCCGTCAGGAGGAGGTTGTTGGCGAACCCGGGCGTCAAGGCGAGCAGGGCCGACGTCGGGTAGCACCCGGGAACGGCGATGCGCGTGGCACCTTTGAGGGCTTCGCGCTGACCAGGGAGCTCCGGAAGACCGTAAGGCCAGGTGCCCGCGTGGGCGGAGCCGTAAAACTTTTCCCATGCCGCGGCGTCCTGCAAACGGTGGTCAGCACCGGCGTCGATGACTACGGTGCCTTCAGGCAACTGCGCAGCGATCTCGGCTGAGGCACCGTGCGGCAGGGCAAGGAACACGACGTCATGGCCCGACAGGTTCTCCACGGTGGTGTCTTCCAGAATCCGGCTGGCCAAACCGTGGAGATGCGGCTGCAACTCCCCCCCTAGTCTGGAACCGGCGTTGCTGTGCGCGGTGATGGCACCGATGGTGACGTTTGGATGGCCTGCCAGCAAGCGCAGCACTTCTCCCCCCCGGCGTAGCCGCTGGCACCGGAGACGGCAACTGAAATAGTCATGACCCTACTGTACAGCAAGAATATTCATGCTGTCCGATATTTATGCATGCAGTTGTGAGCAGTCTCATTATTTAGGGGGATTGCACGTATGCTTAGTGGAGGGTGATCCAGACCGTGCAGTCCGAACGTCGGCTGCAGCGTTGCCCGTTAGCGATACGGGGCACATTTATGTCACCCACGTCCACCGCTGAGCGCCCCAAAGCTCGCGCAATTCAACCAAATCCCGTCGTCCAGAGCTACTCAGAGCTCCTCAAGAGCGTCAAGGCTGCAGGACTCCTCGAACGCCGTAGCGGCTTCTACATCTGGGTCTTCGTGGCCTTGGTACTGCTCATGGCCGGCACCTGGCTCGGCTTCGCTCTCATAGGCGATTCCTGGTACCAGCTCCTGATCGCTGCGGCCGTGGGTATCCTGTGCACGCAGCTTAGCTTCCTTGCCCACGAGGCAGGTCACAAGCAGATTTTCGCTTCACGGCGCGCCAACGACTGGTCGGCCCGCCTCCTGGCCACCGGTGTGGCCGGCATCAGCTACTCCTGGTGGGAACAGAAGCACGGAGCCCACCACAACCACCCCAACGTCATTTCCAAGGACCCGGACATCCGGAACAACGCCTTGGTCTTCCACGAAGAGGCAGCAGCAGAGCGCAAGGGCCGCCTCGCGTTCCTCACACGCAGGCAGGCTGGTTCTTCTTCCCGCTCCTGATGCTCCTTGGCATCAGTCTTCAGTTCGACTCCCTCCGCTTCGTGTTCGGCAAGCAGAACGTGCGCCACCGCTGGGTTGAGACCCCCCATCCTCGTAACCAGGCTGGCCGCCCTTCCGATTCTGGCTTTCACGTTCCTGCCCATCGGCATGGCATTCGCTTCCTGGGCGTACAGATCATGGTTTATGGCTTCTACATGGGTGCCTCGTTCGCCCCCGAACCACAAGGGCATGCCGGTCCTTCCCAAGGACAGCCGCGTGGACTTCCTCAACCGCCAGATCCTGACCTCGCGCAACATCTCCGGTGGCATCTTCATGGACTTCCTCCTGGGTGGGCTAAACCGTCAGGTTGAGCACCACCTGTTCCCGGACATGGCTCGCCCCCCCCATTTGTACAAGGCCACAAAGATCGTGCGCGAGTTCTGCGCCAAACACTCCATCCCGTACACCGAAACCACGCTGATGCAGTCATACGGCATCGTGGTCAGGTACCTCAATGAAGTAGGCCTGGCAGCAGGCCGCGGCTTCGACTGCCCCGTCGCGTCGACGCACGGACGCCGCTAGCGTTCGACACCGGAGGCCCCAACCTCCCTAGGATGGATTCTGAAACCGGGCACCGGAAGGACCGCCCCGAAGTAAGGAGCCACCATGACGCACGCCATCGTTGCCAAGCAGTCCGGAGGACCTGAGGTCCTCGAGTATGTATCCGTGGAAACGCCGTCGCCTGGCCCCGGCCAGCTGTTGATCAAGGTCGCAGCTGCCGGGGTCAATTTCATTGAAACCTACCAACGCAGCGGCACTTACAAGGTGGACTACCCGTTCACGCCAGGAGCCGAGGCAGCCGGCACTGTGGAGGCCGTCGGAGCGGGGGGGTTGAGGAATTTTCCGTCGGCGACCGTATTGCCACGGCCGAGGGAACCAGGACCTACGCGGAGTACGCCCTCGTTGACGCGAACAAGGCGCTTCCGGTTCCTGCCGGCGTCGATGACCACACCGCCGCAGCCTGCCGCTGCAGGGAATCACCGCCCATTACCTGATGAATTCATCTTTCCGGGTAGAGCCGGGCCACACCGTTCTGCTTCACGCGGGCGCAGGTGGCGTTGGTCTGCTGTTGACACAACTGCTGAAGGCCCGCGGCGCCCGCGTCATCACCACCGTCTCCTCCGACGAGAAGGCGGACCTCTCCACGCTGGCGGGCGCCGATGAAGTGCTCCGGTACGAGGACTTCGCTGATAAGGTCCGTGAACTCACCGATGGCGAGGGCGTCAACGTGGTGTACGACGGCGTAGGCAAGGACACGTTCGACGACTCCCTTAAGAGCCTGCGCATCCGCGGTGCCATGGTGCTCTTCGGCGCAGCGTCCGGGCCTGTGCCGCCCTTCGATCCCCAGCGTCTAAATGCCGCAGGTTCGCTGACGCTGACCAGGCCCACCATGGCGCACTTTGTTCAGAACGCCCAGGAACGCCGCTGGCGCTCAGCAGAGATTTTCGACGCCGCCGCCAACGGCACCCTCGCTGTCAGGGTGGGCGCAACGTACCCCCTTGCGGAAGCCGCCCAGGCTCACAGGGACCTTGAGGGTCGCCGCACAACCGGGAAAGTCCTGCTGGTTCCCTGAACCCTTTGTGAACTCCACATGGGCAAAAAGCGAACAACGGTGCAACAAAGTGTGACGAGTGGGAAACGTCAGACACCTTTTGTTCATCTTTCTGCGGAAAGCTGAGGTTGTGAGCACAGAACATCCCGCTGGGGGCTGGCACTACGCCTGCCTGATGACGTACCGTCCCCAGCTACCGGGAGGCGCTGCCGCACCCGCCGAGCGTACTCTCGTCGACATCTTGGAAGAGACCGCGTCATCGTTCCCCCGAGGCCTCGGCCTTGGATGATGGCCAAAAGTCCTTGAGCTACACCGAGTTACTCAAGGCCGTTCGCGCTTTTGCCACACAGTTGAACCGTGCGGGGGGGCTTGGCCGGGGGGGAGACAAAATCGGCGTCCGGATCCCCCCCTCAGGCACCAATGAGCTCTATATCGCCATCCTGGGAATTCTCATGGCCGGCGCTGCCTACGTGCCCGTGGATGCGGACGACCCCCCGAAGAGCGGGCCCGTTTGGTATTCGGCGAAGCCAAGGTGGGGGCCGTCATCACTGGGGGGGGCCTGGACATTCAGCTCTCCGGTCCGGCTCGGGAAGCTGTCTCCACGCCAGCCATCCCCGGATTGGACGACGACTCCTGGATCATCTTCACCTCCGGGTCCACCGGGACTCCCAAGGGCGTTGCAGTCAAGCATCATTCATCAGCAGCGTTCGTCGACGCTGAGGCCCGGATCTTCCTCCAGGCTGAGCCCATCGGCCTCAGGACCGGGTACTCGCCGGCCTTTCTGTGGCCTTCGATGCTTCCTGCGAGGAAATGTGGTTGGCCTGGCGGCACGGAGCTTGCCTGGTACCCGCACCACGGGCGCTTGTTCGCACCGGCATGGACCTCGGTCCCTGGCTCATCAACCACGGCATTACGGTGGTTTCAACTGTGCCCACCCTTGCCGCGCTGTGGCCGGCTGAGGCCTTGGAAAATGTTCGCTTGCTCATCTTCGGCGGGGGGGAAGCATGCCCGCCTGAGTTGGCCGAGCGCCTCGCCGTGGACGGTCGTGAAGTGTGGAACACCTACGGGCCTACGGAGGCAACCGTCGTTGCCTGTGCCGCTCCGCTGGGCGGACCCGGCCCCCCCGTACGGATCGGCCTGCCGCTGGATGGGTGGGACCTCGCCGTCGTCGATTCCACCGGGGTTCCGGTCGCAGAAGGTGAGATCGGTGAACTGATCATCGGCGGCGTGGGGCTGGCCCGCTACCTCGATCCCGCCAAGGACGCCGAGAAGTATGCCCCCCCTATGACAACGCTTGGATGGGAACGCGCATACCGTTCAGGTGACCTGGTGCGATTTGAAGCCGAGGGCCTGATCTTCATGGGTCGCGCAGATGAACAGGTCAAGCTGGGTGGACGCCGGATCGAACTGGGCGAAGTGGATTCGGCACTGCAGTCCTTGCCTGGCGTCGCCGGCGCGGCTGCTGCGGTGCAAACGACGGCGGCAGGCAACCAAATCCTGGTAGGTTACCTGGCTCCCGTTGACGGTTACGAGTTGAACATGGACGAGGCCCGCAAGCTGCTTGGCGAAAGCTCCCGGCGGCCTGATCCCCCCTGCTGACCGCCGTTGATTCCCTCCCCACCAAAACCAGCGGCAAAGTGGATCGGCACGCACTCCCCTGGCCTCTGGCAGGGGGGGCCGGCGCCACCGAGGCCGGCAACGCACCGCTGAACCTGCCCGACGACGGCCGATGGGTGGTGGACCAGTGGGAGTCCGTGCTGGGCAGCCCCCGTCAGTTCGCTCGACGCCGATTTCTTCGCCTATGGCGGCGGGTCCTTGGCGGCGGCCCAACTTGTTTCTGCCCTCCGCGTCCGTTACCCCCACCATCACCGTCGCTGATATCTATGCAACGCCCCGCGTGGGGGGGCGCTGATTGACACTGCAAGGCAGTCAATTCCCGACGGCGGATCGCCGGGGGGGCCCGCTGCTGAGCGCACCGTCCGCCCTACCGCCTTGAAGTCGCAAATCTTCCAGGTCCTCATGGGCGTGCCGTTGCACATTCTCGTGGGAATGCGCTGGCTGACCTACCTCATGGCCGCCAACAAACTCCTGGCAGACTTCGCCGGATTCGCGGCCGCCCCCGTGGTCTCCTGGTGGTGGATCGCAGCGTCGTGGCTGGTCTTCGTCAGCCCTTTGGGTCGGATGGCGATCTCCGTGATTGCAGCCAGGGTTCTGCTTGGCAGGATTCAGCCGGGTACCTACCCGCGGTCCGGCAAAACCCACCTGCGATTGTGGTTGGCCGAGCAAATACAAGACCTGTCGGGTGCTATCGGCTTGGCCAGCGCCCCGTTCGTCCCGTACTACGCCCGTGCCCTCGGAGCCAAGATCGGCAAGGATGTCCACCTGCATTCGTTGCCCCCGGTTACCGGTCTGCTGTCGCTGGGCAGCGGGGCAAACATCGAGCCCGAAGTGGACCTTTCCGGTTGGTGGGTGGACGGCGATTCAGTCCACATCGGCCAAATCCATGTGGGAGCCGGTGCAGTAGTAGGCGCCAGAAGCACCCTGATGCCGGGTGCCACCATCGGCGCGGGTGCCCACGTCGACGCTGGATCCGCCGTGCTTGGCAAAGTGAAAGCCGGACACCTCGTGGCCGGCTCCCCCCCCGCGGAGCGCCGCGGAAAAGCCAAGCACGAATGGCCGGAAACAGCAGCCGACAGCCAGTGGTTGACCGACTCTGGTTCTCAGCGTTTGCCAGCGCTTCGGCCCTGCTGGCCCTGATCCCCCTATATTTCGGCGTTCGCCGGAGCTTGGTGGTCCTGGCTTTTATCCAGGGTCATGAGTCGTTGGAAACAGCTCTTCCGCAGATCGCCCTGGCCGTTCCACTTGCCGCCCTGGTGTGGTTCTTCGGCAATCTGGTGCTCATCCTGATCGTTGCAAGGCTCTTGGGCTTGGGCCTCAAGGAGGGCTACTACCGGGTTCGCAGCCGTATCGGCTGGCAGGTTTGGGCCACGGAGCGCCTCCTGGACATGGCTCGAGACCTCCTCTTCCCCCCCGTCTACGCGAGCCTCTTCACTCCGCTCTGGTTGCGCCTCCTAGGCGCCAAAGTGGGGAAGAACGTGGAAGCGTCAACGGTGCTGTTGGTTCCCAAAATGACCACCATCGGCGATGGCGCCTTCCTTGCCGACGACACCATGGTGGCCTCCTACGAACTCGGTGGGGGCTGGATGAAAATCGCTCCGGCCAAAATCGGCAAGCGTTCCTTCCTGGGCAATTCGGGCATGACCGCCGCGGGACGAAACGTGCCCAAGAACTCCCTCGTCGCTGTTTTGTCTGCCACCCCCCCTGCCAAGGCGAAATCCGGTACGTCATGGCTGGGCAGTCCGCCCGTCAGATTGCGCCGCACCGCCGTCGATGCTGACCAAACCCGGACGTTCCGCCCGGCCCTGAAGCTGAAAATCGCCAGGGCGCTCTGGGAACTGTGCCGCCTGTTCCCTGTCATCCTCACAGTGGCCATCGCCGTGAGCGTGATGCTTGTGTTGGACTGGATGGCGCGCGGATGGGGGGGCTATTGGATAGCTGCCGTCCTGGGCGGTGTTGTCATGTTGGCAGCAGGGGGGGCTGTGGCCGCGCTCAGCTCCATCGTGGCCAAGTGGGTTCTGGTGGGGGGGACCATCCGCTCCGGCGAACACCCGCTGTGGAGTTCGTTTATTTGGCGCAATGAGGTTGTGGACACTTTCATCGAAATGGTCAGTGCGCGTGGTTTGCCCGGTCGGCTGCCGGAACTCCCGCCTTGGTGTGGTGGTTGCGCGGACTCGGAGCCAAGATCGGACGCGGAACGTGGTGCGAAAGCTACTGGCTCCCCCGAAGCCGACCTCGTGACCCTGGGCGAGAACTCCACAGTCAACCGTGGCTGCGTGGTCCAGACGCACCTCTTCCACGACCGTGTCATGAGCCTGGACACGGTGACGCTCGGCAACGGTGCCACGATGGGTCCGCACGGCGTCATCCTTCCCGCGGCGAGCATCGGCGACGGCGGTACTGTTGGGCCGGCGTCGTTGGTCATGCGTGGCGAAACTGTCCCTGCCGGGACGTACTGGATGGGCAATCCGGTGAGCCCGTGGGTGGGTCCGTCTGCACAAGCGCCGCGCCTCAAGTAGATTGGACGGATCATGACCGCACCAATCACTCCCCCCCCTGACCGAAGCCGATCCCTACGCCTTGAACCACGGCAGCAGCAGCTACCGCGTGGACAGGTACGAGTTGGATCTCGACGTCAGGCTGGGCAGCAACAAGCTGATGGGCAAGGCGGTCCTGCGGTGCACGGCTTTGGAACCGTCCACTCAGATAGTCCTTGACTTAGTGGGCCTTCGGGCAAGCAAGGTTCAGCTGGACGGCAAGAAGCTGCAGAAGTTCAGCCACAGGCCGAACACCTCGTCCTGACGCCGGCATCCCCCCCGCTTAGGCCCGGCCAGCAGTTCTCCCTCGAGATCCGCTACGACGGAAATCCCCAGCCGCGCCGCGGCCTTTGGGGCGATGTCGGCTGGGAGGAACTGAACGACGGCGTATTGGTCGCCGGACAGCCCAACGGTGCGGCGTCCTGGTTCCCCCCCTGCAATGATCATCCACGATACAAGTCGACGTTCCGCATCTCGGTGACCACTGACGATAATTACCGGCCAGTGTGCAACGGGAGCCTCGTCTCGCACTCCCGCAAGTCCAGCCGGGAAACGTGGGTCTACGAACAGGCTGAACCCATGGCCACCTACCTCGCCACTGTGCAGATCGGGCGCTACGCCAAGGTTCCCCCCCTGCACGTGGACGACACCCACCAGAGGGTCCCCCCCCAGTTCGTGGCAGTCACAGCCGAAATGGCAGTGGACGCCCTCCAGGGCCTGAGGCGGCAGCCGGACATGATGCGCACCTTCGAGGACTGCTTCGGCCCCTACCCTTTCGCCGACTACACCTCGGTTGTCACTGAGGATGAGCTGGAAATTCCCCTTGAGGCCCAGACCGTGTCAATTTTCGGCCGAAACCATATGCGCGAGTCCTGGGAAGCGCAGCGCCTGATCGCGCACGAGCTTTCCCACCAATGGTTTGGTAATTCGCTGACGGTGAGCAGCTGGAAGGACATCTGGCTGCATGAAGGTTTCGCTTGCTATGCCGAGTGGTTGTGGTCCGAGGAATCCCGCACCATGACGGTCGCCGCCCGGGCAACGGCTGCGTGGAAAAGGCTCGACGCCGGGCCGCAGGACCTTCTGGTGGGAGACCCCCCCGGCCCTGAGCTGATGTTCGATGACCGCGTCTACAAGCGGGGCGCACTTGCCGTCCATGCGGTGCGCATGGCAGCCGGCGATGAGGCGTTCTTCGGTTTCCTTCAGCATTGGACGGCGGCTAACCGTCACGGGTCGGTTTCAACGGCGACGTTCGTTGAGGCTGCGGATTCGTACATTCATGGATTCGATGCCGCGGGAATCCTCCGGCCGTGGCTCTACGAAACTTCCCTGCCGCCTTTGCCATCCGGGCGTTAACCGAGGGCCAGAGCGGCAACCAATCTGTCAGGCAGTTTCGCATCGGTGATATCCCGCAGGCCTGGCAGGTCCAGCACCTCCAGCTCTGCGGGGGGGTTGTTCCGCAGGCCTTCACCAGTCATCTTCAGCCACGCTTCTTTGCGCGCCCAGAGTCGGGCGCGCTGTCTGGTCTGCTCACTCTCCGGAACTGACGCCAGGAAACGCTGCTCGTTTGAGGTCAAGGCGACGTCGTCAAAGCCTGGGAAGCCAACCCCCCCGTCAACCGATTCAAGGTCCACACCCAGCCGGAGGCCATCCGTTGGACGCACGACGGCGCCAGCAGCACCCAGCCGACGCCCGGGACGCGCTGAGCGCCAGAGGTGCGGAGCCGGCGTCGAGCATGAACCGGGGCGACCGTGGTCCTGGCGGGGGCCGCATTGCGGGCAGCGATAGTCAGGTACGAGTCGAGCAGGATCCACGTCGAGGAGCGAAGCGGCAAAATTCAGCAAGGCCAGCCGGCCAGCCACAAATTCTGCCCGATCCATAGGGTTGGTGAATCTGTCGGCACGATCCAGGCTGGTTGGCCGAGGGCTTCGACGCGGATGTCCGGAACCAGCAAGTCGTCGAGCTTCCACAGCTCAACTATTGGGCTGTCCATCACGACTTCCAAGCCACGTGTCCTCTTCCAGAGCGGACCATACCCGGCATTTCCATACGGGTCCCGCCACGTAGCCAGATCCTCCTCGACTGCCTTCCGGAAAGCAGGATCCTCTTGCACCTGTTCGAACAGAAGCAGGGCCGCGCGAAATGAGGAGCCGGTTAGCATCGGGCAGCGAAGCACGAACCCTATTCCAGGAAAATAGGCCCAAAATCGTCAGAGCGGCTCCCAAGTGACCAAGAGTCAAGATGACTACCAAGTTGCCTGTTATCGCCGAGAAGAAGACACCCGTAAGGACCATGAGGATGCCGCCGCTGACCGCGCTGCTCCAAGCTGCAGCGCGGGCGCCCTGGGCATCGGCTAATTGCCGTAAGCGGGAAGGGGCTCCAGACGGGCTGATCCGGGCCAGCTCCGGGGAGAGCCAGTAGTCGAGGGGATGCACGGGCGGCGACCGGGAAGGGACGTGGACCAGGACTAGGACTAGGACTTGTCATTCAGTTTCTCTCGCAGATGTTGCCGGCTTGCCTCAAGCAAAACTCTATCTGCTCAGCGCCTATGGCTCCGGTCAGCAGTGTTCCCCGCAGCTAAGGTAACGCTGCGGGGGGGAACACTTTAGGCGGCTTAACCCCGCCGGGCTACTTCACCGAGGTCAGGTAATTCGCCAGCGTGGGTGTGATGCGCGTGCCTGAGTTGGAGCTGCCACCGTTGGTGTGGATAGCCATGATCGTGTTGGAGCTGTTGTAGACGGGCGCTCCACTCTGGCCGCCGTAGGTGTCCATTTTGTAGTAGACTTTTTCAGTCGTCGTGCTCTCAATGGGGCCGGTCATGGACCACATGGTGCCAAACGCTTTGTCCCCCCGGGTAGCCACGGACCGTCGTGCTGGTTCCGTTCAGGCTGGCCGTGGTGCCGGTGTAGTTGAGCCAGCCGGTGGTATTGCCGATGGTGCAGTCCAGTTTGATGACACCCCAGTCAGCGTTGGTGTTTGCGGAGTCGATCCAGCGCTGATCCGTGAAGATCTCTGTTGCTCCGCAAGTGCCGTAAGGGTCGGTTGATCCGTTGCGCCCCCCCGGAGCCACTTTGACGCCCCCCCAGGAGTAGTCGGCTTCCGATCCGGTGCCGCCTTCGTGCACGCAATGGCCTGCGGTCAACACGGTGTCGTCGGAAATCAGGCGCCGGAGCAAATGTATCCACCATTGAATTCGATCTGCACGATGGAGCGGTTGGGGGGGCAGCGTGGTGTTGGTGATCCGAACCCGGCCATCCGCGCCGATGACTGAGTCCGTGGAAGCCCCTCCAGCCTTGGACGGCACGGCGATGGTGTACTTGTCCGCTAACGGCGATGCTGGGGGAACCGGAAACCTGCGACTGGTCGACGGTGTGCGACACGGGCTGGACCTCTGCTGCAGCCACTTGTGGCGTCGACTCTGACGCTACTGCGGCTCCGCCAAGCGAGGACGTCAAAGCCATTACTGCAGCCCCGACAAGCAAAGCAACGTTCTGCTTCTTCATGGGTACCTTTCAAGGGACGGTTCTCAGCGAACCGTGCGAGGGATGTGATACACATGCTTCACATGTGTATGACAAAACTGTCATACACATGTGAATAGTCTGTCAAGATGCTGGGAGTGCAATCTCGTTAAATAAAAATCCCCCGGGACCAACAGGTCCCGGGGGATCTTGATCAGTTGCGGCAGGGATCAGCGCTGGACTGCACCGAAGCGCTCAGTAGCCACAGCCACCGCTGCTGCCCGTGCCTCAGAAGCCTCGTCCGCCGTCAGCGTGCGGTCGTCTGCACGGAAGCGGAGGCCGAAAGCCAGCGACTTCTTGCCATCCTCGATGCCCGGACCAACGTAGACGTCGAACAACGAGACATCCTCAAGAAGTACTCCAGCTCCTTCGCGGAGGGCGGCCAGGACCTGGTCTGCCGGGACATCCTGCGGGACAACCAAGGCAACATCCTGTGTCGCCACGGGGGTACCCGGAGATGTGTTTGGCCACGATCACGTCAGCGGCCGCCTCAAACAACGCTTCCACGTTGACCTCAACGGCTACAGAACGCGCAGGCATATCGTGGGCAGCGAGGAGCTTCGGGTGAAGTTCCCCGGCGTAACCCACAACGTCGCCGTTGCGCAGCGCAAGCTGAGCCGCGCGTCCCGGGTGGAACGCCTGGTGGCTACCCTGGCTAACAACCAGTTCCACACCCAGGACATCCGCCATGAGCGTGCCACATCCAGGGCGTCAGCCCAGTCCCAAGCACGCGGGCTATGCGTAGCGGCGGCCGGAGAATCGTGGCCGGTCATAACAGCGGCGATGTGCAGCGGCTGGTGCGGGACGCCGTCGTACAGTGCATCCAGTACCTCGTCGGCCGGCTTGACGCCCAGCGGCGGAATGGAATCCGTGCCCAGCTTGTCGCCAGGGAGGAAGACCGAACCGGCTTCGTACAATGCCAGATCGCGGAAGCCGCGTGAGTGATTGCGGCGGGCAACCTCGATCAGGCCCGGCAGGATGGACGTACGGAGGAAGCCTTGTTCTTCGCTGATCGGGTTCGCCAGTTTCAACGCCGGACGCGGTTCGCCTTCACCAGCAACACCGAAAGTGTCATTGGCAGCTTTGGAGACGAACGGGTAGGACAATACCTCGGTGAGCCCCCCCGCATCTGCCAGCGCCTGGACAACCCGGCGCTTCTGCTGTTGGCTCCGGCTGAGCCCACGACCCGGAGGCGCAACCGGAAGAGTGGCAGGGATGTTGTCGTAGCCAACAAGCCGGGCGATTTCCTCGGACAGGTCTTCCTTGGTTTCGAGGTCGTTGCGCCAGCTTGGAGCAGTAACCCGGTAACCGGTGGTTGTCTTCTCCACCGCAGCGCCAAGGTCCTCAAGCGAAGTGGTGATCTGCTCTTCCGTGAAGTCAATGCCGATACGGGCGGCAGCGAACTCGGCAGGTAGGTCGATAGTCACGGCATCAGGTGCGGTTCCGACGTCGTCCCCGCCTCGTCCGCCGTACCACCGGCGAGCTCGACCAACAGATCCACTACGCGCTGGGCAGCAATGTGGGCCACATGCCAGTCCACGCCACGCTCGAAGCGCTTGGAAGCTTCGGAGGGCAGCTTATGGCGGCGACGGGAACGCGCGATTGAGACCTCATCGAAATGCGCCGCTTCCACCAGAATGTTCGTGGTGGAGTCGGAAACCTCGGTGTGGGCACCGCCCATTACACCGGCAATGCCGATGGCGCCGGAGTCATCGGTGATCAGCAGGTCCTCGACGTCGAGCGTGCGCACCTTGTCATCGAGGGTGGTGATCTTCTCCCCCGCCACGGCACGACGCACCACGATGTCGCCTGCGAGCTTATCCAGGTCGTAGCAGTGGTTCGGCTGGCCGAGCTCAAGCATGACGTAGTTGGAGATATCAACCGGCAACGAGATGGACCGAACGCCAGCCAAACGAAGGCGCGCGGACATCCACGGCGGGGTGGGACGGGAAGCATCCACGCCACGAACTGTGCGGGCCACGAAGCGGTCGCAGCCAGGCTTACCGTAAATGGGAGCGTCGTCGTTGAGCTTGACGCCGTGGCCGCCTGCAGGGTGGCCGGAGCCGTGACCTTTGAAGCCGGGTCCACGAAGGCTGTTCCGGTGGCGTGGGCGTACTCGCGTGCCACACCACGGATGGAGAAGGCATAACCGCGGTCCGGCGTGACGTTGATTTCCGCTGCTTGGTCGTACAGACCCAGCAGTTCCATCGCATCAGTGCCGATTTCCGGATCCAGGCCGATGCGTGAGAGCACCAGAATGCCGTCGTGGTCATCGCCGATGCCGAGCTCACGGACGGAGGCGATCATGCCCGCGGAAAGGTGACCGTAGGTCTTCCGTGCGGAGATCTGGAAGTTTCCAGGCAGCACGGCACCGGGGAGGGTGACAACAACTTTGTCGCCCTCCACAAAGTTGTGCGCACGCAGATGATGCCTTGCACACCCGAAGGATCGATACCCTTGCCGGTGAGGGTCTGCTCCTGGCCTTCCGGAACAACGCGAACCTGGCACCAGTTGATGGTCTTGCCATTGGTCTGCGGTTCCTTGACCAAGCTCAGTACCTGGCCCACCACAACGGGACCGGTGAGCTCGTCCGTGGGACGGTGGACTTCCTCTTCTTCAAAACCGACCTTGACCAGGTCGGCCATGACGTCTTCGGCCGTAGCATCGGCCGGAACCTGCGCGAATTCACGCAGCCAGGAAAGTGGGATACGCACTGTTAGATCTCCATCCCGAAGTGCTCGCTGAAACGTACGTCGCCTTCGATCATGTCGCGCATGTCGCCGACCTCGTTGCGGAACATGAGCGTGCGCTCAATGCCCATGCCGAAGGCGAAACCTGAATAGATGTCCGGATCGATGCCGGCTGCCCGGAGGACGTTGGGGGGGTTGACCATGCCGCAGCCGCCCCACTCAATCCAGCGGGGACCACCCTTGGCACCCGGGTGCCAGATGTCCAGCTCAGCGGAAGGCTCCGTGAACGGGAAGTAGTTGGGGCGCAGGCGAATGGAAGCTTCGTCGCCGAACATCTGGCGGGCGAAGTGCTCCAACGTTCCACGAAGGTCCGCCATGCTCAGGTCCTTGTCGATCGCCAGTCCCTCGAACTGGTGGAAGACAGGGGGTGTGCGTAGCGTCCAGTTCATCCGTGCGGAAGACCTTGCCGGGGCACAGCACATAGATGGGCACTTCGCGTTCCAGCATGGAACGGACCTGCACCGGGGGACGTGTGCGTGCGCATGAGCAGGTGCGCTTCGGGAGGCTCCACAAAGAACGTGTCCTGCATTTCGCGTGCGGGGTGGTCAGGCTTGAAGTTCAGGGCATCGAAGTTGAACCATTCGGACTCCACCTCGGGGCCTTCGGCGATTTCCCAGCCCATGCCAACAAAGATGTCCGAGACGCGGTCCTGCAACGTGGACAGCGGGTGGCGGGCACCGGCGCGACGACGACGCGGAGCGGCCGTAACGTCGACGGTTTCTTCCACCAGGATGCGGGCGTCATTCTCGGCCTCGAGAACTTCGGTCCGGGCTGCGAGCGCCTTGTTGACCCGGCCACGGGAGGAACCCATGAGCTTGCCGGCGGCAGCCTTGTGCTCCTTCGCCAAGCCACCGATTTCACGGTTGGCCAGGCTCAGGGGCGACTTCTCACCGGTGTGGGCGAGGCGGACAGCCTTGAGTTCTTCGAGGGAGGAAGCGGCCGAAATGGCGGCAATGGCGTCCTCGACGGCGGCGGTGATGGCGGCTTCATCCAGCGGATTCGGGATGGCAGCGCCTGGCAAAGTGTCAGTCATCTACTGTTCTTAGCTACGAGTAGGGAGCGGCCCGGCTAGGCGGACCTGCAAAACGAAAGGGTAGTGCTCGCCGCGGACGGCAGGCACTACCCTTCAGTCTAGTTGAACCTCACAGGCCGTCGTCGCGCGTCTGGCCCGGCTGCTGTACCGGCGGCTGCTGAACCGGTGGCTGCGGCGAATACGGCGGCTGCTGCGGTGCGTACGGTTGCTGCGGGTTGTAAGCCGACTGCTGCTGAGGAGCGTAACCTGCCTGCCCCCCCGGCTGAGGCGCGTAACCCGGCTGGCCATAAGGAGTGGCACCTGCGAGCGCCGGCTCCTGCCGGGCAGACCTCTTGCGCAGCAGAACGAACAGCAGGACCAGCGCACCGGCAATGACCAGCACAGCTACGAGGATCCAGATGATCCACATCGGAATTCCAGCGTTGGCCTCGGCCTTGGCTTGAACCACTGTCCCGTTGAGGGCCAGCATGTCAAACGTGGCCGTGTTGCCATCCACGGTGGCGCCGTTGGCCTCCACCACCTTGCCCGGGAAGGTGAACTTGACGGAGGCTTCGTCGAACATTGACTTTGCCATGGCCGATGACGATGCGTCACCGCTTTCAGCACCGGTCACTCCACCCATGGAGATGACGTAGTAGTCCCCCTTCCTTCTTCAGTTCGAAGGGGTTCTCGGAGCTGGACGAGTCAGCAAGCTTTGCAGGGTCGAGGTTGGCGGCGGTGATCCGCTTGCTTTGTACTTCTCGTCCTCGTAGTCCACCACGGTAGCGCCGTCGGGGGGGATGTCCATCCCCCGGCTTCCGGTACCGTTCGACTCCATGAATTCGTCGAAGGACTTCTCGCCCAGCACGGATTTCTGGATGGCATAGACAACCTCGTAGTCCACGCTCTTTTCGTTGTTGACCTTCACAGACATGTTGAGCTTGACGCAACCCGTCAATGCCAGCATGAGTGCGATCAGTACACCGACTACGCCCAAGGCGCGTTTCGAGTTCATATCCCTCGTCCCCCCCCAATTTTTATTTTTGGCACCTCCGGGTGCTCGAACAGCGTATCTCTACTAGCGCCGGGCACACACTACGGCGCTAGCATGGCAGCATGACTCCGGCGCAACGCTTTCGGCAGATCGCAAACGTCCTGAACCTGTCCACCCCGCTGGGGGGGCTGGCGGTAGCAGCCGCGTCCCGTTCCACCGTTTCCCCCCCGGCCCGCGGGGGGCTTCTGATCGCTGCCGGGTACAACTGGAAGCTCCCCCATGCAGGCGCGTTTACGCTGGGGAACGTAGTCCTGTACCGGGCGCCGCATGGTGTCGCCGGAACCAACGCACTGCTCCTGGGGGGGCATGAGGAGCAGCACAGCACCCAGTACGCGTACTGCCTGGGGGGGCTTCCTTTCCTGGCCCTTTACGGCGTCGCCGCCGGCTGGTCCATGCTTCGCAGCGGGAATCCGGCGTCGCGGAATTTCTTCGAACGGCAGGCCGGCCTCGTGGCCGGCGGTTACATTGACACTCATCCCCGCCGGCAGGACAGCCCTGCAGGCAAGCGAATCGAGGCTTGAACATGAACCGATCCATCACTGTTACCGGGACCGCGAGCGCAAAGGCCGTCCCGGATCTGGTGACATTAACGCTCGGTGTGGAAACGCGTCGGGATACAGCCGCGAAAGCCTATGACGACGCCGCCAAAGCAGCTAACGCTGTCGCAGCCAGCTTGCGGGCAGCGGGTGTTTCCGACGTAGACCTCCGGACCAGCGGACTGAACCTTCGTGCCGACCTGGCTGGGTGGAAGGGCAAGGGCAGAAGGTGACTGCATACGTGGCATCCACCAACCTGCAGGTGGGAATCCGTTCCCAGGCGGGTGCTCCTGCTGCTATCGCCGCGGCTGTTGCGGCTGGCGGAGACGACATCCGGATCAACGGGATCGAACAAGGATTTGCGGATGCCGCTTCGGTCACAGCCCGGGCTCAGGAGGCTGCGTGGCAGGACGCCGTGGCCCGGGCCGAACAGTACGCTTCGCTGGCATCTGCAAGGCTTGGGCAGGTGGTGTCCATATCCCAGGAGCCCCTGCACGGCGGACCGATTCCCCTGGGTGGCATGGTGAGGGCATCCTTCACTGCGGAGCGTTGCCCGTGGAAGCTGGAGAGTCCTCAGTCTCGGCCAGCATCAAAGTGGAATGGGAACTCGTTTAGCGAATAGCTCCGGCTGACATTTTCACGTCCGCCTGTGTGTGCAGCGTCGTCCGGACAATGACGGCAAGACCCTCCGCCATTAATTCCAAAGGCATGGACGGAGTTGGGCTGCCATCGGGCAGCTGTTCCGGCAAATAGGGAACATGGACGAACCCGCCACGAATATCCGGCCTGGATGCGAGGGCATGCATCAAGGCATAAAAGACGTGGTTGCACACGTAGGTTCCCGCGGACTGCGAAACTTCTCCCCTGATTCCCGCGACTTGGAGGCCCTCAGCGCGGCCTTAATGGGCAGGCTTGAGAAGTATGCTGCAGGCCCGCCACGGATGACTTCCTCATCGATGGGGCGCTGGCCTTTGTTGTCCGGTATCCGGGCGTCATCGCAATTGATGGCGACGCGTTCCAAGGAGATCCGTCCACGGCCTCCCGCCACGCCGGCACAGAGAACTATGTCCGGGTTCACGCGGGTTATGGCGTCGGTGAGGACTGTCCCCGACTCACCAAAGACGCACGGCAGCTGCACGGCTTCAACGGCGATGCCTTCCGAGTCGAGCAACCCTGCCGCCCGCCGCGCTGCAAGCCAGGAAGGATTCACATCGTCCTCGCCAAACGGTTCGAAGCCAGTCAGCAGAATCATGGCCCAACCTTAGCAACGCTCCAGTCCCGGTTATCCGCAGCTTGCCTTCCGGGGGGGCCTTGACATTCGTTCGAACATACATTCGAATGGAGTCCATGAGATGGGACGCACAAGCACTTTCACCTACACGTGGACCGGCGTCAGAACCCCGTGGTTTCGAGGCGCCAGGCCCTGCCCCCGGCCTTGGACGCCTTGCTGCCGCTTGCCGGGCTTGTGCGTTCCATCTCGACACCCGAATTCTCCGGAGTCACCTTCCATGAGGTCACCGCAAAGTCAGTGCTCAACAAGGTGCCTTCCGGTTCCAACATGCCGTTCGAGTGGACGGTGAACCCGTATCGCGGATGCAGTCATGCCTGCGTGTACTGCTTCGCCCGCAAGAGCCACACGTATTTGGAATTCGACGCCGGGCGGGACTTCGATTCGCAAGTGGTGGTCAAGATCAATGCCGCCGAAGTTCTCCGAAAGGAACTGGCCAAGCCTTCTTGGGGGACGGCCCCCCCAAGTCGCCCTCGGCACCAACACGGATCCCTATCAACGCGCAGAGGGCCGCTACATGCTCATGCCCGGAATCATCAGGCCCTCGCAGATTCCGGCACGCCGTTCTCCATCTTGACCAAGGGCACGCTGCTGGCCAGGGACATTCCCCCCCTCCTCAAGCACGCCGCCACCCAGGTCCCCGTGGACCTTGGCATCTCCCTGGCAATGACCAACCAGGACCTCGCTGAGCTCATAGAGCCTGGCACGCCTTCACCCAAGGCCCGGCTCAAGCTCATAGCCCGGCTCCGCGACGCCGGCCTGGGGTGCGGCGTCATGGCCATGCCCATCCTGCCATGGCTGACGGACTCGGACGAAGCCCTCGATTCACTATTCGCGGAACTAACCAAGGCGGGCGCCACAGGAGTCACCGCCGGCGCCCTGTACCTCAAGCCAGGAACCCGTGAGTGGTTCATGAAATGGCTGGCAACCGAGCACCCGGAGTTGGTGGGCAAGTACCGGCGACTCTATGGACAAGGCTCCTATGCTTCCAAGGAGTACCGTGCGTGGCTCACGGGCCGGATCACCTATTTCAAGGCGAAGTACGGCTTTACCGGAACATCGGGATTCAGCCACCGGAACGCCCGCACTGCCACTGGGTCGGCGGCCGCAACCGTGGACGCCTCCGCTCCCCTTCCTGGACAGCAGCCGCTTTTCTAGGTTGAAGGCCACCGGCTAAGGGACGCAGCCTTCTCTTCCATCCACGCGCCCGGTTCTCAAGCGGGAGCGGCCACCCGGCTAAGCAACGCCCGGACTATTGGAAGGTCCGCCGGAATCCATGGCAGGCCGAGAGCTTCGTCACTGTCAGCCAACGGTACCCAACGCAATTCGTCGTGATCCTCCAGCGGCCGCGGCTCTCCCGACGTCAGCTCGGCGAACCACACACGCATGGAGGCACGCTCATTGAGCGTCCACCCAGTGGAGTTGCCCGAGTCCAGCTCGGGCCCGAGTTGCACTTCAATGCCCAGTTCTTCCGCGAGTTCACGGTGCAGGGCAGCCTCTGCGGTCTCACCGGATTCCACCTTGCCGCCCGGAAATTCCCACATGCCCGCGAACTGGGGCGGCGCAGTGCGGCGCGCAACAAGAAGGCGGGTGGGGGGCTTCCAAGGAGTCGACGACAGCGGCGCCCACGACGTTGATCAGTGCAGTCACCGAAACAGTCTATGGGGGGGCCCGATGAATGGGCATCGTCACATAGCAGCGACAAGTCACGGGGGGGCCCGGACTAAACTTGTTATCGGATTTTCTCCAATTTCCCCAGCCCACAAGGCACCCTCAAGAAGCAGGCTTATGACTACCACCGTGTCCACCCCCGCCACCGCCAAAGCAGCAAGGAAACACCTTGGCTTGGCCATCCTGGCCTTGGCCATGGGCGGGTTCGCCATCGGTACCACCGAATTCGCCATGATGGGCCTGCTGAAGGAAATCGAGGAGGGGCTGGGCATCAGCACCCCCCCGAAGCGGGCAACCTCATCTCGCTTACGCCTTGGGCGTCGTTATCGGCGCTCCCCTCTTCGCTGCGTTCGGGGCAAAGCTTCCCAGAAAGCACCTTGCGTTGGGGCTCATGCTGTTCCTGTCCTTGGCAAACCTGACGTCCTTCATCGCACCGGATTACGGCTTCATGCTGCTGTCCCGTTTTGCTTCCGGACTTCCCCCCACGGAGCTTTCTTCGGAGTGGCAGCCGTCATCGCAGCCGGACTCGTCGCGCCTACCAAACGGGGCTGGGCAATCTCCATGGTGATGGCAGGACTTACGGTCTCCAACGTCATCGGGGTTCCTTTGGCCACATGGGTTGGGCAGACCTTCGGGTGGCGGCTCCTCTTCGTCATTGTGGGCGCCATCGGGTTGCTGACCGTCGCCATGGTGTGGAAATTCGTCCCCTTCGAGGCAGCCCACCCCCGAGGCCAGCATCCGACGCGAACTTGGAGCCCTCAAACGGCTCCAAGTTTGGCTGGCGCTCCTGATCGGTATCATTGGGTTTGGTGGCTTCTTCGCCGTTTACACCTACATTGCACACACCATGACCTCTGTGGCTGGCATACCGGAGAACCTGATCCCCCCCGCCGTTGTGGCCCTCTACGGAATGGGCATGGTGGTGGGAAACATCTTCGGAGGACGCCTTGCCGACAAATCCGTGATGGGCACCATCTACTGGGTCATGCCGGGAATCGCCGTGGCCTGGTGGTCTACGCCATTGCTGCGCACTGGGCCTGGGCCGCCTTCATCATGGCGTTCGTGGTGGGCGGTGTGGGCTCCATGCTCACTCCCGCGCTGCAAACCCGCCTCCTGGACGCTGCCCCGGGCGCCGCATCGCTGGCATCCTCGCTGAACCACTCCGCCTCAACATCGCCAACGCGCTCGGCGCCTTCCTGGGCGGCACAGTTATTGCCTGGGGGGTTGGGGGGGATATGTGGCTCCCGCATTGGTTGGCGCGGTCCTTGCCATTCTGGGCCTCGGAGTGGCCCTGGTCAGTGGTCTGCTGGAGCGAAAAAAGCCGCTGTCCTCCTGATCCACCAGAAGAGCGCTGGTTGGCCAGAAAACCACACACAACAAGCATGGGCTCCGCCACGGCGGAGCCCATGCTTGTTAAGCACATATCGAACTTACTAATCCGGAAGGAACATTTCCGGAACGGCTAACCCTGCGGCGCCTGGACGCGTTCTATGTCAGGTTCGAGGTAGATGACCCGCGCAATGGGGACTGCCGCACGGATACGCTGCTCGGCGGCGTCGATCCCCCCCTTCGCAATCTCTTCGCCCGTCTCAGAGGCCTCCATGGAGATCTTCGCAGCTACAAGCAGCTCTTCCGGACCCAGATGCAGGGTTTTGAGGTGGATGATGCGGGTGCCGTCAGCTTCCAGTGCCTCCGTGATGCGCTGGACATCTTCCTTGGTGGCAGACTCCCCCCAGCAGCAGGGACTTGGTTTCCAGGGCAAGGACCACTGCGATGGCCACCAGCAGGAGGCCAATCATCGCTGTGCCGAGTGCATCCCAGACCCCGTCACCGGTGACCAGCGTCATTCCCACACCGAAGAGCGCGAAAATCAGGCCAAGCAAAGCGCCAAAGTCCTCCAGCAGGATCACAGGCAGTTCCGGCTGCTTGGCGTTGCGGACAAACTTGACCCATGATTGCTTGCCGCGGATGTGGTTCGACTCAATGATGGCCGTGCGGAACGAGAACGACTCAGCAATGATGGCACCGACCAAGACGGCCAACGGGACCCACCAGAAAGCGCCCTCGATACCGTGTGGGTGCTGGAACTTCTCCCAGGCCTCGTACAGGGCAAACAGGCCACCGACACTGAACAGCACGATGGAGACGATGAACGCGTAGATGTACCGCTCACGGCCATAGCCGAACGGATGCTCGGGGGGGCTGGCGGCCCGCTTGGCCCGTTTACCTCCCACAAGAAGCAGGATCTGGTTTCCGGAGTCCGCCACCGAGTGGATGGCTTCAGCCAGCATGGACGATGACGCCGTCAGGAAGAATGCAATGAACTTCAATACGGCAATAGTCAGATTGGCGGCCAAGGCCGCCACAATCGCTTTGGTACCGCCACCTGCAGCCACGAAAGCTTCACCTCTTTGGGTTCGGAGAAAGAATGGGATGTGCCAAGAAGAGTCGTCATCGTCCGATCTTGCATCCAATACCGTACCCGGCGATGCGCTGTTTACACATTCTCCAGTCGGGCGCCTGCTGGGAACGCGCGCTGGCGTAAAGACACACTGTGGCGGCGGTACCCAGGTTCAGGCTTTCAGCTGCCCCATAGACAGGAACCGCCACGCGATGATCAGCCAGTGCAAGCTCCGTCTCCGACAAACCCTGCGCTTCGTTGCCGAACAGCCAGGCTGTAGGTGACTCAAGGGCATAGTCCGAGGTCACTGATTCATTCCCCCCCAGTCTCCGCGCCGCATTCTCGTCCTGCAGTTTGTCCAAGTTGACGGTTCCATATCCGTCCGCAGCCAGGACACCGATACCGCGATCCCGGCAGTGTGCCACCAACTCCTCAACATCGGCACCCAGCACCACCGGCAAGTGGAAAAGGGAGCCAGCTGTCGACCGGACAGCCTTGGGGTTGTAGATGTCCACGCTCGAACCAGTAAGGACAACTGCGTCGGCGCCGGCAGCATCAGCAGCGCGGAGAACAGTCCCGGCGTTACCGGGATCGCGCACCTGGCACATGACAGCGATCAGGCGTGGACCGGCGTCGAGCACTGACTCCAAGCTGACGTCCACAAAACTGCACACAGCCACAATCCCCTGCGGATTGACGGTATCCGCCATGGCGGCAAGGACTTCGTCACTTGCAAGCCGGAGCTGCGTTTCCTGCGCCAGGTCGGCAAGCTCAGGGAGGCGCTCAAGGCACGCTTCGCTGGCAAAAACTTCATGCACGACGGCGGGCCCTCCGGCCGCAGTGCGCTCACGGTGCAGGGTCAAAGCCTCACGCACCGCCTGCGGACCCTCAGCAAGGAAGCGTCCGCGTTTTAAACGCGCCGGGCGCCCGGCAAGCCTGGCGACGTCCCTCACCCGATCAGCTCGGGGGGGTTGGTCATCGGAAAGTCTTGCGGGCGCCCGGTTTCGTTCATATAAAGAACTTTAGTGGCAGTTGCGACTAGTTCTTGATCTGCTGGCGGGCTTCGCCACCTGCAGGCTCAAAGCCAGCGGCCTTTGCAGCCTCAACGGTGGAGAACCAGTACTCAGCAGCAGTGGTGTTGTACCAGGTGGAACCCGGAACGTGGTACTTCTTGGACTCGGCGTTGCCCTTGATGGCGTAGCCTTCCGGAGCCTCGTCGCCATCAGCAGCAACTGCGCCGTCGATAGCCGGCTTCTCGGAAACAACAGCCTTGACAGCCGTTGCGGTGGCAGCAGCCGGAGCAACCTTGGCGGCCTTGGGAGCGGCAGCAGCTGCCGGCGCGGAGGTGTCAGCCGGAAGTGCAGCCTTGGCAATGTTCACCAGGGCGGCGAAAGCGTTGGCGTCAGAGACAGCCAGCTCGGCCAGCATGCGGCGGTCAACCTCAACCTCAGCGGCCTTGAGGCCCTGGATCAAGCGGTTGTAGGTGAGGCCATTGGCGCGGGATGCAGCATTGATGCGCTGGATCCAGAGGCGACGGAAGTCACCCTTCTTCTTGCGGCGGTCGCCGTAGCTGTACACAAACGAGTGCAGCAGCTGCTCTTTGGCCTTGCGGTACAGGCGCGAACGCTGTCCGCGGTAACCCTTTGCGCGTTCGAGGACAACCCGGCGCTTCTTGTGGGCGTTTACCGCCCGCTTCACACGTGCCACGTGCGTACTCCTTCAGAAATCTTTATCCCAAGCTGCTACTGCCGGAAACCCGGCCGGCCTGAGAAGCTTTTGGTGTAGTCGGTCCCTGCCGGATGGCAGTAACCAAAGAACTTGGAACTTAGACGCCGAGCATCTTCTTGATGACCTTGGCATCGCCCTTGAAGACGAGCTTGTCGCCGGCGAGGCGACGGGTCAGCCTTGAGGACTTGTGCTCAAGGTAGTGACGGCGGTTGGCCTGCTGACGCTTCAGCTTGCCGGTGCCGGTCAGCTTGAAGCGCTTCTTAGCACCGCTGTGGGTCTTCATCTTCGGCATGGGAACCGATCTCCTTACGTATCCACGGACGAGTCCGCGATTCTTTCGCGCAGCCGGCCTACGAGGGCCGGCGTGCTGGTTGCTTGCCGTTGGAGGCGGGCCTCCGAGGTCGTTGAACTAGTTGGTCTTGCGTGATGCA
>BBFS01000051.1 GCA_001313365.1 Paenarthrobacter nitroguajacolicus JCM 14115 | reverse complement strand
GGGGGACCTCGGCCGAGCCCTGGAGCAAGCGATCACCGAAGGCCACGATTTTGTGGTTGTTGGGGGAGGCGACGGAACAGTTGCCTCCGCAGCAGGACTCGTGGCGGGTACCGACGTCGTGCTGGGTGTTCTTCCGCTTGGCACCGCGAATGACCTCGCCAGGACGCTGGAAATCCCCCCCGGGACCTGGGCAGCGCCTGCGCTGCCCTCGCGGACGGAAAAGTAGTGGACATCGACCTCGGGCGGGCTAACGGCCAGCCCTTCCTCAACGTGGCGTCAGCCGGACTGTCAGTGGCAGTCACGCAGCGCTCAGCCCCCCGCCTCAAACGACTCATTGGGCCCCTGGCATATGGTGTGGCTACGCTACGCTCCTACGCCACGCACAAGCCGTTCCACGCCCGCCTTGAGTTCCCGGACGGGGGACCACGAGCCCGTGGAGCTGGAGAACCTGCTGCAGGTGGCAGTGGGAAACGGAAGATACTACGGAGGCGGCAATGCGGTCTCGCCGACAGCGGGGGATCGATGATCACACCCTGGACATCTACGCGATCCAGGCGGCGCCGCTGCGGGAGCAGGCAAAGATCGCGCGTTCGCTCAAGAATGGCAGGTTTGTGGAAAACGAGCGGGTGCTCCACTTAACCAGCCGGAACGTCAGGCTGGTGACCAGTCCGCCGCTGCCGGTGAACCTCGACGGCGAGATCACCACCAGCACGCCCACTGATTTCACGGTCGAGCGAAATGCGGTGCACGTGGTGGTGCCGGGGGGGAACAGCAGCAGCGCGACGTTTGAGGGACGCAACTGAAAACACCGAAGGCCCGGTTCCGGTCTTGCACCGGAACCAGGCCTTCGGGGGGGCTACTGCGGCTAGACTTCGTCGGCCAAGGTACCCAGGTAGAGCTGGATGACCTTGGGGGGGTCCTTCATGAGCTCACGGCCCGTACCTGTGTACGCATCCTTGCCTTGGTCCAGGACATAGCCGCGGTCGCAGATCTGCAGGCAACGGCGGGCGTTCTGTTCCACCATGATCACCGAGACTCCGGCGCGGTTGATCTCGTGGACACGGAGGAAGGTCTCGTCCTGTTTGACGGGGGAGAGGCCTGCCGACGGCTCGTCGAGCAGCAGCACAGCCGGGTCCATCATGAGTGCCCTGCCCATGGCCACCATCTGACGTTCGCCGCCGGACAGGGACCCCCCCGCCCGCTGGGCCCGCCGCTTACCCAGATCCGGGAAGAGGCTGGTAACAAAATCGAACCGCTCCGCGAAGTCCTTGGGTCGCTGGAACATGCCCATTTGCAGGTTCTCTTCAATGGTCAGCGTGGCGAAGACGTTGTTGGTCTGGGGGGGGACGAAGCCCACGCCCTGGGTGACCAGTTTGTTGGCCTTCATACCAGTAAGGTCCTGTCCACGCACTACAACGGTGCCCGAGTGGACCTTCACCAGGCCAAACATGGCCTTCAGCAGCGTGGATTTACCCGCGCCGTTGGGGGGGCCGATAATTCCAATCAACTCACCCTTGCGGGCCTCGATGCTGCAACCGTTGAGGATGTTGACGCCCGGAATGTAGCCTGCCACCAGGTTGGTGACTTTGACGACGGAGTCGCTTGCGGGGGGGCAGCTGCCGAGGCGGGCATTGCGCTGGTGCTGCTCATTGTCCGTCCTCCTTCTTGGTTTCTGCGATGTCGGACAGGATGCCCGCGTCTTCGGTTCCCACCACCGACTCTTCGTCAGCTTCGAGTTCTGCCTCGAGCACTTTGATGCCTTCTGAGTCGCCTAGGTCGACGTCGTGGTGGCGCCGAGGTACGCGTCGATAACGGCAGGGTTCTTCATTACTTCGCCCGGAGGTCCTTCGGCCACCACCTTGCCTTCGGCCATGACCACAACCCAGTCAGCGATGTGGCGCACCATGTTCATGTCGTGCTCCACGAAAAGCACGGTCATGCCCTCGGCCTTGAGGTTCTTGATGTGGTCCAGCAGAGACTGTGTCAATGCCGGGTTCACACCGGCCATGGGCTCATCCAGCATCACCAGCTTGGGCTTCACCATCAGGGAGCGTGCCATCTCCAGGAGCTTGCGCTGACCACCGGAGAGGGACGCTGCATAGTCGTCCTTCTTCGTATCCAGCTTGAACTTCTCCAACAGCACGTCGCTTGGGCCGTGATTTCCTTTTCGCGTCCTCCCCAGATGCCTTTGAACAGGGCCTTGGAAAGCCGTTCGCCGGGCTGGTCGGCAGCACCAAGGCGCATGTTTTCCATGACGGTCAGCTTGCCCATCACTTTGGTCAGCTGGAAGGTGCGGACCATGCCCATGCGGGCAACCTTGTACGAGGAGACTCCAGCCAGGCTGTTGCCTTCAAACTGCCACTTGCCCGTGTTGGGGGGGGTGTCAAAGCCCGTGAGCAGGTTGAAAAGGGTGGTCTTGCCGGCTCCGTTGGGACCGATCAAGGCGGTGATCTTATGACGGGGGATCTCCAGGTATTCCACGTCCACTGCGTTGATGCCGCCAAAGGAACGTGTCACATCCTCTGCCACCACGATGGGATCGCGCTTCTTGCAGCCGGGAGTATTTTCCCCCCCGACGGCGATGGGCCGCGAATCGGTCATGTAGTCGATATTTTCGGTGTTGCGTTCGTTGGTCTCACTCATGCGAAAGCAAGCTCCTTCTTATTGCCGAAGACGCCTTGCGGGCGGAAGATCATCAGGAGCATCAGCGCAACGCCTACCAGGATGTAGCGCAGCTGGCCAGCCTGGACGGTGGTCAGCCAGGTGACTGCCCTGATTCGATGAGCCGTAGAGCAGGCTCTGGGTCAGTGAGAGCACCACCCAGAAGATCATGGCTCCAATGACGGGCCCCCAATACCGTGGCCATGCCGCCCAGCAGGAGGCAGGTCCACAGGAAGAACGTGAGTTCCGTGCCGTAGTTGGACGGCTGGACGGCTCCACGGGGGAGGGTGAAGATCATTCCCGCCAAGCGCCAAGCACGCCACCTATGACCAGCGCCTGCATCTTGTAGGCGTAGACGTTCTTGCCGAGCGAGCGGACAGCGTTCTCGTCTTCGCGGATGCCCTTCAGGACGCGGCCCCAGGGGCTGCGCATCAGGAGCCACACCAGGAGGCAGCACACGATGACCAGGCCCCAACCGACGACGCGGATAAAGAAGTCACGGTTGTTCATGCCCATGTAGGACCCTTCAGGGAAGGGGTTCATGCCATAGAAGGTGTTCTCAAAGGCTGCCAAACCGTTGGCGGAGCCTGTGACACTGGTGAGCTGGTTGGTAGTGACCACGTACCGCACAATTTCGGCGGCGGCGATGGTGACGATAGCCAGGTAGTCGGCACGAAGCCGCAGCGTAGGAATACCCAGGATGAAGGCGAAGATCACCGAGCAAAGAACAGAGATGATCAGTGCGAGGAAGAACGGGGCGTCGAAACTCAGGGTAGAGATTGCGAATCCGTAGGCACCCACAGCCATGAAGCCGGCCTGGCCGAAGTTCAGCAGGCCTGAGTAGCCGAAGTGCACCGCGAGGCCCAAAGCGGCAAGTGCGTAGGCCGCCGTCGTCGGGCTGAACAATTCGCCAAGGGCGCTGGAGAAAATAAATCCGAAGTCCATGGCCCGCTCCTAACCCACACGCTCACGCCGGCCGAGGATACCCTGCGGTCGGAACAGAAGAACAACAATCATGATGAAGAGGGCACCGACGTACTTGAGGTCGGCGGGGGAGGCCGAACACTGTGGTCAGTTCCACGAAGATGCCGACGACGATCGAGCCGATCAGGCACCGAAGACGGTTCCCAAACCACCCAGCGTCACGCCGGCGAAGATGAGCAACAGGATTTGCGAGCCCATGTCGAAGGTGACGCCCGGTCGGTAGTACGCCCACAGGATGCCACCGAGGGAGGCGAGGACGCCGCCGACGATCCACACAATGCGGATAACGGAGTCGACGTCGATGCCGGAGGCGGCTGCCAGCGCGGGATTGTCGGCTACTGCACGGGTTGCCTTGCCGAGACGGGTCTTCAGCAGGACGATGCCGATCAGGGCGATGACCACGGCACTGATGATCAGGGACCACAGGTTGTTCGGGGGAGATCGAAACAGGGCCGATCTGGATCTCGGCACTCTGAGCGCCGGGCAGCTGCTGCGTTGCACCGCCGAAGAAGAACTGGATGACGTAGCGGATGGCCAACGCGAGACCGATGCTGACGATCATCATGGGGACCAAGCCTGAGCCACGTTTCCTCAACGGCCGCCAGAGCCTGCGTCCTGGACGTAGCCGAAGAGACCGCCGCCTACCAGGCAAGCAGGATGGCCAGCCAGAAGGGGAACCCGAAGGCGTTGAACATGAACACCAGTACGGCGCCCAGCGTCACCATCTCACCGTGGGCGAAGTTGGTCAGGCCGGTGGTTCCGAAGATCAGGGAGAGGCCAACCGAGGCGAGTGCGAGGAGGAGGCCGAAGCTCAGGCCCGCGACGAGGCGGTTGAGGAGGTTTTGGCCAAA
Organism: Paenarthrobacter nitroguajacolicus JCM 14115; assembly: GCA_001313365.1. The sequence continues at coordinate 28,636 of BBFS01000051.1, read as the reverse complement.
GTCCTGTTGCTGGACCACGATGCCCTCGCCGAAGGCAAAGATCACCGACAAGTTGGACGTCTGGCTGAACGTGACATCGCGGGGATTGTCCTGGCCCTCGGCCAGTGCGATGCCCTCCGGCAAGGTGGAGGTGTCCAGCTCAATGGTGTAAGTGCCTTGGACGGGAACGCCGATGGTCCAGGCTCCGTTGGCTCCGGAGGTGGCTTCACCTTCAAACCCGTTGCCCGTGGCTTTGATCTTGACGCCGGGTATGGGGGCCCGGGCATCATCGCGGAGGAACCCGCTGATGTTGTTCTGGAAAGTCGTCGGTGACGGCGAAGGCGAGGGGGGTGGTTGCCTGTGCCGAAGGGGCGGCGATCAACAGAGCGGTGATGAGGGCTGCGAACAGCGCCCCCCCACAACTCTCTGCAGTCCTTTGGACCGTCTCATGGACGGGTCGCGCAGTGTGCTTCTCAAAATGGAAACCTCCACAGTGGGGGGGTGGTCCCGGCTGCGCCTTTGCAGCCGGTGCGAACGGTCATGGGGGGGCTTGTGAACAGTTCTTGCCTAGCTGCCTCGTTTGTGATCTAAGTCACCCATGTGTGGCCTATGTTACCGTCCGGTGGAGATAATAAATGCCCAGTTCGGGGGGGTGCGAAGATCGCGATCGGATAACAACTGTGAAGCTATAGGCAACTAGTGATGTAGCAACCCTTAAGTAAACCTTTGTTGTTTAAGGGTGCTCCTAAACGTTCCCAAGGCGACAGTCTTCCAATTTCTTGTCACGGTTGAGTTTCGTCTCCGTGAACAAGGGAACTTTCCCTGCCGCGCGCGCGTGGTAATTGGTACCGTGAACTATCACTAGCCCTTTTTCAGGAGGACACCCGCAATGGCACTTGGCGGAAACCCAGTCTTCAACGGAAAGAATTTCCGTGGAGCAAAGCAGGCCCCGCCTGTACCGCAGAACCCGTACGGCCAGCAGTTCAACCAGGCACCCGGCCGTGCACCGAGCCAGGTCATGGACGGCCATGCAGCATGGTCGGCCCAGCAGCAGAACATGACCAATGAGCAGCTGCAGCAGATGTACAACCAGCCCACTGCAGGCCCGGCCGACACCGGCCGCATGACCTATGACGACGTCATCATGAAGACTGTCGCCTGCCTCGTGGTTCTCATCATCGGTGCCGGCGTCACACTCTTCGTGGCGCCCGCCCTCTCCGCCATGCTCATGATCGTTGGTGCACTGGGCGGATTCGTCCTGGCACTGGTGAACACGTTCAAGAAGCAGCCTTCACCGGCACTGATCCTTGCCTACGCCGGCCTTGAGGGCCTGTTCCTCGGTGGCCTCACCCGCATCCTGGACGGCATGTACCCCGGCGTCGGTCTCCAAGCGTCATCGGCACGCTGGCAGTCTTCGGCGTCACCCTGGTGCTCTTCAAGAGCGGCAAGGTCCGCGCCACCCCCCGAAGATGATGCGCTTCTTCCTGATCGCCACCATTGGTTACGCGGTCTTCGCACTGATCAACATGGTGATGATGTGGACCGGCGCTGTGCAGGAGCCTTCGGCCTCCGCACAAGCTTCGAGATCTTCGGCATCCCGCTGGGTGTCTTCATCGGCATCCTGGCCATCGGCCTGGCGGCGTTCTCGCTGATCATGGACTTCACCAGCATCGAAGAAGGCGTCCGCGCAGGCGCCCCCCCGGAGCGTTACTCCTGGGTTGCGGCGTTTGGCCTGACGGTCACGCTGGTTTGGCTCTACGTCGAAATCATCCGCCTCTTGGCGATCCTGCGTGGCGACGACTAATTACAACAGCTCCAACGCGAAATGCCCCCGAGTTTTCGGGGGCATTTTTGCGTCCCGGCAAGTTTGCGTCCTGGCTAGCTCAATCGTTCGAAAACAATGGCCATCCCTTGACCGCCACCGACGCACAAGGTGGCAAGCCCCAGAGTTCCGTCTCGTTCCTTGAGGCCGTTGAGGAGCGTGCTTGTCATCCGGGCGCCGGTCATGCCGAAGGGATGGCCAAGGGCTATGGCCCCACCATGGACGTTGAGCTTTGCGGGGGGGTCAATCCCCAACTCACGGGCGCTCGCCACCACCTGCACAGCGAAAGCTTCGTTGAGCTCCACCAGATCAATGTCATCCATGGTCAGGCCAGCCAACCTGAGGGCCCGTCGCGTGGATTCCACGGGCCCCATGCCCATGAGCTCGGGAGAGAGGGCGCTGACGGCGGTTGAAACGACCCGCGCGAGAGGCTGCAGGCCCAGTTCGCGCGCGCGTGAGTCACTCATGACCACTACCGCCGCGGCGCCGTCGTTGAGCGGGCATGCGTTGCCGGCTGTGACGGTCCCTTCCGAACGGAAGACCGGTTGCAGGGCGGACACAGCTTCGAGGGTCACACCCGCGCGGGGGGGGAGTCGTCCCGCTCCACGACGGTGCCGTCCTTGCGTGTGTAGGGTGTGATGTCCCGGGCGTAAAACCCTGCGGCGATCGCGGCTTCGGCACGATTCTGGCTGAGGACGGCCCACTCGTCCTGCTCGGCCCGGCTGATGCCATAGCTGGTGGCAACGTTCTCCGCGGTCTGGCCCATGGAGATGTAGATGTCGGGCAGGCGGCCGCCAAGCCGGGGGGTCGGTCCAAGGGATGTTGGACGCCGCGCGGAAGGCCGTACGTTGGGCTGCCGCCTCGAAGAGCGGGTTGTGGTTGGAAGAGTCCGTTTCGCCGGCACCCGCCCAGTTCTGGTACCTGGACACGCTCTCCACTCCTGCGGAGACAATCGCGTGGGCTTCCCCGGATCTGATGGCGTGGAAGGCCATCCGCAAGGTTTGCAGGCTCGAGGCGCAGAAACGGTTGATAGTGGCCGCTGGCACGCGGTCCAGCCCGGCATGGACAGCCACCACCCGCGCCATGTTGGAACCGGCCTCGCCACTGGGTTCAGCGCAACCCAGCAGGATGTCGTCCAAGCCTAGCCCGTCCTCCGCTGCGGGATCGAAGCCCGGAACCTTCGCGAGGGCGGCCTGCACCATGGCGGTTGCCAGGTCATCCGGACGTTCCTCCTTGAGGGAACCCTTGAAGGCCCGGCCAATAGGGCTTCTTGCAGTAGCTACGATGACAGCCTCAGTCATGGCCCCAGCTTACGCCCGGCATCAGGTGGGACGCCGGGCGCTCGCAAGAGAAACCGGACGCCTCAGGCCAGGCGAAGAGCTCCAGCGGCCGGGGGGGTAACGGTGAAGATGTCAGGGGGGGCAGTGAAGCCCGCCTTCGCGAAGGAACGCACGACGGCGTCGCGTACCTGTTGCTCCTGGCCAGCCGGGGGGGTCAGTGCGATGGCGGAACCGCCAAAACCACCGCCCGTCATGCGGGCCCCGATCGCGCCGTTGGCCCGGGAAGTATCCACTGCAAGATCCAGTTCCGGACAGGAGATCTCAAAATCGTCGCGCATCGAAACGTGGCTGGCATCCAGTAAGGCTCCGATGGCGGCAGGGCCCTTGGTGCCCAGGACTTCCACTGTCTGGAGGACCCGATCGTTTTCCGTGACCACGTGGCGGACCCGCCGAAGGGTAGTTTCGTCGAGCAGGCCTGATGCTTCCTCCAAACGCTCCACGCCGACGTCGCGCAGTGCCTTGACACCAAGAATCCCGGCACCTAACTCGCAGGACGCACGGCGGGAGGCGTATCCGCCGTCGGCATGCGAGTGCGACACCTTTGTGTCGATAACCAACAGGACCAGGCCGGAAGCTTCTGCGTCGAACGGGACCAACTCCACATGCTGGTCACGGCAGTCCAGGAACACAGCGTGTCCCTTGGCGCCGCGCAGGGATGCTGACTGGTCCATGATTCCGGTGGGTGCGCCAACGAACACATTCTCGGCGCGCTGTGTCGCGAGGACCAGGTCCTCGGCAGCGAAACCGGCGCCCGTCAATTCGTTGAGGCTGAGATGACGGCGCACTCAATCGCGTGTGATGAAGAGAGGCCGGCTCCGGAAGGAACATCGGAATCAAGCAGGAGGTCAAAGCCGGGCACCTCGATGCCGCGTTCCTTGAGCGCCCAGGCGACGCCGAGCGGGTAGCGGGACCATCCCTCACCGGATCCGGGTTCCGAGTCCGCGAGGTCGGCTTCCACCACGCCGTGCCCGCCAAAGGTGGACAGCATACGCACCCTTGAGTCGTCGCGGACCCGCAGTGCCACCTTTGCCGTCTTATCGATGGCGAAGGGGGGGAGCACAAAGCCCTCGTTGTAGTCCGTGTGCTCGCCGATCAGGTTGACGCGTCCCGGTGCCTGCCACACGCCGTCGGCAGCTGCGCCGAACGTTTCCTGGAAGCGGGCGGCGAGGACGCCGGTCTCGGTGGTGGTGGTCATGCTCGTGTGCCTTCCAGGGTCTTGTTCGAAGGTGATGCGGCGACGCTGCGCAGCCGCTCCGCCACCGCTTCGGGGGTGGTGTCGTTGATGAAGGCCCCCCCATAGCGGCCTCGGAGCCGGCCAGATACTTGAGCTTATCGGCAGCGCGGCGAGGTGAGGTCAGCTGCAGGTGCAGTTGGCCCGCAGGGCGAAGGGCCGGGTCCAGCGGGGGCCTGGTGCCAGGCCGAGATGTACGGCATGGGGGTGGGGTAGAGGGCGTCGAGCCGCTTCAGCAGGTCCAAGTAGACCTGCGAAAGCTCATCGCGTTCTTCCCCCCCGTGAGTGCCGCGAGATCGGGGACGCTGCGGTGCGGAACGAGGTGGACTTCCAGGGGCCAGCGGGCCGCGAAAGGTACGTAGGCACTGAAATGCTTGGCTTCCAGGACCATACGGCTGCCGTCCTCGCGTTCAGCGTTGAGGAGTGAGGCCCCCCCGAGCGTTTCCTTCGCGTCGACGTCGTCGTAGTACTTCCGTGCCACCGCACCGAGCTGGGCGGCTCGGGGAGTGACGTAGGGGTAGGCGTAGATCTGGCCGTGAGGGTGGTGCAGGGTGACCCCGATGTCCGCGCCGCGGTTCTCGAAAGGAAAGACCTGCTTGATGCCGGGCAGGGCGCTCAACGCTTCGGTCCGCTGGGCCCACGCTTCAATGACCGTGCGGGCACGCGTTTCGCCCAGTTCGGCAAAGGAGCCGGTGTGCTGTGGCGTGAAGGCAACCACCTCACAGCGGCCATATGCCGCTCTCTTGACGTTGTGGCCGGAGTGCCCGGGGGCAGGAATCGGGGGGGATGTCGCCCAAGGCCGGGCCCAGCGACGGGAAGCGGTTCTCGAACACCACGACGTCGTAATCCGATGCCGGAATTTCGGAGGCATTCGCAGCTGTGGTGGGGCAGATGGGGCACTGATCAGCAGGGGGGAGGTGCGTACGCGTCTGGCGGTGGGCAGCCACGGCCACCCAGTCACCCGACAAGGCGTCATAGCGGACCTCACCCGGCTCACCGCGGGCTGGAAGCTCGCGGTGGTCCACCAACGAGTCCGGTGTTCGTTCCGGAGTCCCGGGGGGGTCGTCGAAGTAGATCAGCTCTCGGCTGTCTGCGAGGCGGGTGCTGGTGATGCGGCTCATACGTCAATCATTCCACAAGCAACCAAAAACGCATAGTTTCTAACAAAAGCAAACATTTCTCAGTGGGGGGGAACCGTCCTCTAATGCAGTACGGTATTGCCATGTCTGCCTCCCCGTCGCCTGCCGATAACCCCCCCACCAGTCCGAGTCCCGCCGCTATGCTACGGGGGGGCGTCAGTTCGAGCTCCGCAGGGACGACGCCCTCGCCGTCATCACCGAGCTCGCCGCGGGTTTGCGGCTCTACTCCCGGGGGGGTGGAGTGCAGCTGACTGAAAGCTATGGAGACGGCGAAATTCCGCCCGGAGCCAGCGGCATCACCCTGGCGCCGTGGGCCAACCGCGTAGAAGACGGGGGGGTCTGGTACCTGGAAGGAAAAAAGCAACAACTCGATATCACTGAAGCGTCACGTAACAACGCCAGCCACGGCCTGTTGCGCAACACCGGGTACACCCTGGTGGACGAAACCGAGTTTTCCGTGACGCTGGAAGCCACGGTCTTCCCGCAACACGGCTACCCGTTCCTGGTGCGGCAGCGTGTGCGTTACGAGCTCGATCAGAGCTTGGATCTCCGGGTCTCGCAGACGCTGATCAACGATTCCCAAGCCACGGCTCCCTTTGTCCTGGGCGCGCACCCTTACCTGCGTGTGGGCGATGTCGCCCCCCCGGAGGACCTGGTCCTGACGGTCCATGCAGGCACCCGGTTGGTGGCGGACGATCGACTCATCACGCAGCACCGCTCCTGTGGACGGCGGGTATGACTTCTCCGGGGGTGCCGCTGTGGGCAGCTTGTTGGTGGATGTTGCACTGACGGACCTGGCGTTCGACGGCGGGACGGCGCGCCACACGCTCACCGCACCGGATGGCCGCAGCGTAAGCCTTGAGCAGGACGAAAGCTGCCAATACGCCCACGTTTTCGTCACGGACACGTTCCCTGGCCGCTCCAAAGCAGTGGCTATCGAACCGATGACCGGTCCGGCCAACGCGTTCAATAGCGGGGGATGGCCTTCGCTGGCTGGCACCTGGCGAGGCGTTCACCATGCGGTGGGGGGGAATCACAGCATCCCTGTAGGCCCTTGGTCCGGGAGATACCTCGGAATGTCTCGGAGTGTCTCGGAAGTGAGAGCCGGTTTCCCATACGGCCCGGGCTACGGAATTATGGGTTCATGACGCCAACACCGGACGCCAAAACACGTTCTGACCGCCAAATTGCCGAAGACATCCCCTACGGGGGGGTGCGCATTGCTGCAGCCTGGTCCTGGCGGGCAGGCTTGATCCTTCTCATGATCGGTGCCCTCGTCTGGCTGCTGGGCAAGGTCAGCTTCCTCATTATCCCGGTGATGGTTGCCGCGCTGCTGGCCGGTCTGCTGCATCCGGTTGTGGCTTGGCTGCGCAATCGCAAGGTTCCCAACGGGGGGGAGCAGTCGCCATTACCGTGCTTGGTTTCATTGGCGTGATCGGTGGTGCCTGGCGCTGGTGGGCAGGCAGCTTGTTACGGGCTTCGGTGCGCTATGGCACGAAGCACTGGCGGGCATCCAGCAGATCCAAACCTGGCTGGCCGATGGCCCGCTGCACCTGACCGCGGACCAGATTGACCAGTATATTTCCGACGGGGCCGATGCGCTCCAGAACAACAGCAGCAGCATCCTCAGTGGTGCGCTGTCTTTCGGCAGCACCGCCGGACACTTTGCGGCAGGTCTTGTTCTGGCTCTGTTCATCCTCATCTTCTTCCTGCTGGAGGGGGGGCCCAGGATCTGGGCTTCATGGTTCGTCTCCTGCCCAAGAGCGCGCGGAGGGCCACCGATGGCGCCGGGCGTCGAGGCTGGACGTCCATGGTCAGCTATGTGCGGATCCAAATGTTCGTCGCTTTCGTGGATGCTGTGGGCATTGGCGTTGGCGCTGCCATCATTCAGGTTCCGCTGGCTCTTCCCTTGGCTGTCCTGGTATTCATCGGCTCGTTCATCCCGGTGGTCGGTGCCTTGGTTACGGTGCAATCGCTGTGTTGCTCGCCCTCGTTGCCAACGGGCCCATCAACGCCCTGATCATGCTGGCGATCGTTCTGGTGGTGCAGCAGTTGGAAAGCCACATCCTGCAGCCGCTGGTCATGGGCAAGGCGGTGGCACTCCACCCGGTGGCTGTGATCCTCTCGGTTGCCGCCGGTTCCTACCTGGCAGGCATCCCCGGGGGGGCGCTGTTCGCGGTCCCTCTGCTCGCCGTAGTAAACACGGCAGTTCGCTACATTGCGGGCCGGACGTGGGAACATGATGAAGGATTGGGCGGTGTGGAGCTCCAGCCGGCAGCCGCTTCGGCGGGGGGGCCAGGAGGCGACGCCAACTTCAAGGAGGTCCACCTTCCAAGGCCCGAATCCCGCCTCGGCAAAGGCGTCGCCGGCAAGACCAAGGCTTCGGGGGAGCACCTCTGTTGAGGGCCCCAAGCCGACACCAACAAAGGAGAATAGTCAGTGAATACCCTCGAAACCCTGCCCGTCACGCTGGACGATGTCCTCAAGGCGCAGGAGCTGCTCGAGGGCATTATTACCAAGACTCCGGTGGAGTCGTCCCGTGCGCTGGGCAGCCTCGTGGGCGGCAACGTCTTTTTCAAGTGTGAGAACCTGCAGCGTGCGGGTTCCTTCAAGGTCCGCGGCGCCTATGTGCGGATGGCCCGGCTGACGGATGAGGAAAAGAAGCGCGGTGTGGTGGCGGCCTCGGCCGGCAACCACGCCCAAGGCGTGGCGGTGGCTGCCAAGAGCCTTGGCATCAATGCCCGCATCTACATGCCCCTCGGCGTAGCACTTCCCAAGTTGGCTGCCACCCGCAGCCACGGTGCTGAAGTCATATTGCACGGCCACAACGTGGATGAAGCGCTGGCGGAAGCGCAGCGTTACGCCAACGAAACAGGCGCGGTTTTCGTTCACCCCCCTTCGACAACGTGGACGTTGTTGCAGGACAGGGCACCATCGGGCTCGAAATCCTGGACCAGATCCCCCCCAACGTGGACACCATTCTCATGGGAGTTGGCGGCGGCGGGCTGTTGGCCGGTGTGGCTGTCGCGATCAAGGCCAGGGCCAAGGAGCTCGGCCGTGAGATCAGGGTCATTGGCGTGCAGGCAGAAAACGCCGCCGCTACCCGCCATCTTTGGCTGCCGATGCATTGGTGCCGCTGAAGAAGGTCACCACCATGGCTGACGGCATCGCGGTGGGACGTCCCGGGCAGCTTCCCTTCAGCATCATCCGCGAGCTTGTGGACGACGTCGTGACCGTGAGCGAGGACTCCCTCGCGCGGGCACTGATCTTCCTGCTCGAGCGCGCCAAGATGGTTGTTGAGCCTGCCGGGGGGGCAGTCGGAGTAGCCGCGCTCATGGACGGCAAGATCGAAAACCCGGGGGGGAACACCGCCGTCGTGCTTTCCGGAGGCAACATCGATCCCATGCTGATGCTCAAAGTCATCCAGCGCGGTCTTTCCGCCGCTGGCCGCTTCATGACGGTTCGGATGATGCTGGACGACCGCCCGGGTTCATTGGCCACCATCGCCCGCATCATCGCTGAAAACGATGCCAACGTCACCGGTCTGGACCACACCCGCTTGGGTGGTTCCATCAGCATGGGCGACGTCTCCATCACTATCAACCTGGAAACCAAGGGCCACGAGCACGGCGAGCAGGTTCTCGGTGCGCTCAGGGCCGAGGGTTTCCAGCCAATCGTGGTGCACTGACAGGAGGGGCGCCCGTGGTGCTTGGAATGCCTGAGGGCTCAAAGGAAGCGGCTAGAGAGTCGCTGGCAGGTCGGGCGAAGGGCGGGCTGCTCTTCATGGGCGGATTCGTCATTCTGCTCTACGTCATCGAGATCCTCAACACCTTGATGCGCCACGGGCTTAATCCAACCTTTGCTTGCGACCCCGTTCCATGGACGGTGTGCTGGACATCCTGACGTTTCCGTTGCTACACGCGAACCTGAACCATCTGCTGTCCAACACGCTGCCGTTGATCATCTTCGGTTTCCTGGTGTTCCTGTCCGGAATCCGGGTGTTCATCACAGCGTTGGCCTTCAGTTGGCTCGGATCGGGACTTGCGGTGTGGCTGATCGGCGGGGGGGAGGGGGGGTGACCGTCGGAGCTTCCGGCTGGTGTTCGGCTTTTTTGCCTTCCTGTTGGTGCGGGGGGGATTCTTCAACCGCAGCTGGTGGCAGATCCTGCTCTCGGTGGTCCTGTTCATGGCCTACGGCAGCATCCTCTTCGGCGTTCTACCCACGGTGTTGGGCTACATTTCCTGGCAGGCGCACCTCGGCGGGGGGGCCGTAGGGGGGGCGTCGTAGCGGCCATCCTGCTCCGTCCCAAGGCCAATCTCACCCCCTAACCCAACTAGGTCGCATCTGTGCGCGTTATGAGCGGTCAAAACGCGCTTAACTGCGACCCAGTTGGGTACGCACACGAAAAACGCCGGCCCACCCGCGAAGGGGTGGGCCGGCGCCGTGTATTTCAGGCCGTTTTAGCCGCTGCCTAAGCGACGTAGGGCTTGGCGGAAACGATCTCCACCGGGATTTCCTTGCCGTTGGGGGCGACGTAGCTCAGGCTGTCGCCTTCCTTGTGGCCGATGATTGCGGCACCCAAGGGGGACTTTTCGCTGAAGACGTCAAGGTCGGAGTCTCCGGCGATTTCGCGGGAGCCAGCAGGAACGTCTCTTCGTCGCCGGCGATGCGGGCAACAACCAGCATGCCGGGCTCGACGATTCCGTCGTCGGCCGGGGCTTCGCCCACCTGGGCATCGCGCAGGAGGGCGGTGAGCTGGCGGATGCGGGCCTCGATCTTGCCCTGCTCCTCCTTGGCGGCGTGGTAACCGCCGTTTTCCTTGAGGTCGCCTTCCTGGCGTGCAGCTTCGATCTTCTGGACGATTTCCGCCCGGCCAGCGCCGGAAAGGTGGTCCAGCTCAGCCTGCAAGCGGTCGAAAGCTTCCTGGGTAAGCCAAGCCGCAGTGGCGCTATTGGTGGTAGACACGGATTTCTCCTCTAGATCTGACAATGCAAAAGACCCCCGCCGAGTTGGCCACTCGTGAATCTCAGTAACCAACTTAACGGGGTGAAGGTTTCATCCATTGTAGTAAATCCTCTGGACGAACCCAAACCGGTTGAGTCGTGGGTCACATGATGGCTATTTCCCGCTGTCCACGATCCAGCAGTTGTCCACGATTCCGGAGACTGCCGGTGACTCGGTCCTCAGGACAGTCCGCTGCATGGTGGTGCTGCCGCCGTCGGGATCGTCCTGGGGGGTCGTTGGGCCCGATTTCCACCACTTTCCAGCCGACCACTGCGAACTTGGAATCCAGGGCTTTGATGGCGCATTTGGCGGTAGCTCCGGGGTATTTGGTGACCTGGTAGTCCACCTCAGCCTGGGTGTCGTCCACGGTGCTGTAACCGATGTCCTTGAAGGTGACCGGGGCCTGGGCTGAGCCAGTTGCCACATAGGCGGCGAATCCGATTCCGAGGACCAAGGCGGCGATGACAATGTTCCGCTTGGTTTTGCGGGTCATGGCGCGCTTTTGACCGCCGTAACGATTGGCTAGGCTGGTGCTTGCCGGTACTTGGGTGGCCGATAGGTCCTCTGAAGTCACCCATCCAGTTTAGTGCCGATCCCGGCGCCCCATCACCGCCCACAAAAGCATGATCCATGAAAGAGGAGCCGTCACGTGACAGCGTCCAGCAGTTCCGAGCAGCAGCTGCGTCTGCTCGCCGTCCACGCCCATCCGGATGATGAGTCCAGTAAGGGCGCAGCAACCATGGCGATGTACGCCGCGGCGGGAGTCGACGTCATGGTTGCCACCTGCACGGACGGTTCGCGCGGTGACATCCAGAACCCCGCCTTGGAGGACGCCCCCCCCATCCCAAACGTGACATGGCCGGCGCACGGCGCCTTGAGATGGGCAACGCGGCAGCGGTCCTGGGGATTCAGCAGCGCTGGCTCGGTTTTGTGGATTCGGGCCTACCCGAAGGCGATCCGCTTCCGCCCTTGCCCCCCGGGGGGGTGCTTTGCCCTGCAGCCGTTGGAGCGCGCCACGGCGCCCTTGGTCCGGCTGGTCCGCAATTTCAAGCCGCACGTCATTCTCAGCTACGACGAAAACGGTGGCTACCCGCACCCGGACCACATCATGGCCCACAAGGTTGCGGTGGAAGCTTTTGAAGCCGCAGGCGATCCCGAGCGCTATCCCGGCATGGGCGAGCCTTGGGCGCCCAGCAAGCTCTACTACGACCGCGCCTTCAGCCCGAACGATTCCGTGCGCTGCACTTCGCCTTGGAAGAAGCGGGGCTGCAGTCCCCCCGTATGCCGAGCGGCTTGCGGCATGGCTGGAAGCGACGCGGAAGGTCACACTGCGCCGGTGGCGGGGGCACCAGACCACCACGCAAGTTGATTGTGGTGACTTCTTCGAGGCCAGGGATGACGCCCTGCGGGCCCACCGGACCCAGATCGATCCCCCCCTCGGCTTCTTCTTCGCGGTATCGCCGGACCTGCAAAGGACCGCCTGGCCGTGGGAGGACTACACTGATCAAGTCCAGGGTCCTTTCCGAGCTGCCGGAGAAGGACCTCTTCGCGGGGGGGATAAGATAGGAATGCCGGTAGTTTCTATCGCTCGTAGAAATTACCGTGTGGCCGGCCGGTTTCCCGGCTACGCGCTGCCAATCGGCACGCACCAGCTCCCATAGAAGGTTTGAAAGTGCATCACTTGATTCTTGCCCTGACCGTCACTCCGTCGCCCGATCCCACGGGCACGCTGCGGCCCGGCCTGTCCGAGGATCAGGTGACGCCCGGTACGTGGGGGGGCTTCGTCCTCACGGCCTTCATCGTGATCCTCACAACCTTCCTGATCGTGGACATGGTTCGCAGGATCCGCCGCGTTCGCTACCGCGCCCAGGTGGAAGAAGCACGCTTGGCGGCAGAAGCGGACAACGCGGACGGCGGAAGCGAAAGCGCTGTCGAAGCAAGTAGCTCCACCGACGAGAATGGCGATGGCGGCCCCCGGACCCGCTGAATCGGGTCAACCCGCTGAATCGGGTCGACCCAACTGGCCCGGGGCAAGTAACGCCCTGGGTTCGGAGCCTTCTGCTTACCTGCGGCAGCACGCGGACAATCCCGTGTTCTGGCGCCCGTTCGGTGATGAGGCTTTTGCCTTTGCTGCCGAGCGTGATGTCCCCCGTCTTCCTCTCCATCGGCTACGCGGCATGCCACTGGTGCCACGTCATGGCCCACGAATCCTTCGAAGACCAGGAAACTGCCGATTACCTGAACGCCCATTTTGTCCCGGTGAAGGTTGACCGGGAAGAGCGGCCCGACGTCGACTCCGTGTACATGGCGGCCACCCAGGCCATCAGCGGCGAAGGTGGGTGGCCGATGTCCGTCTTCCTCACCCCCCCGACGGGCTCGCCTTCCACGCGGGAACGTACTTCCCGCCCATTCCTTTGCCCGGCCGTCCCTCGTTCCGCAATGTCCTGGAGGCAGTCCATGAGGCGTGGCTGGAGCGCCGCGATGCCGTGGAGCAGAACGCCAGGGGACTGGCAGCGAACATGGCCGATGCACATTTTGCCGGTGTGGTCCGGCTGGACGGCCCGCCCGAAATGCTGGAAGCAAGCCTCCTCCCGGAGGCCGTAGCGCTGCTGGCCCGTTCCGAAGACCCCGACGCCGGTGGGTTCGGCAGCGCTCCCAAGTTCCCGCCGTCGGCGGTTCTTGAGTTCCTCATCCGGCACGCAGCCGCACCGTCGGATACTGCTCTTGCTGCCCGCGACATGGCAGCCCGGGGGGGTCTTGCCGGCATGGCGCGCTCGGCCTTGCGCGACCAGCTCGACGGCGGATTCGCCCGCTACTCGGTGACGGCGGACTGGTCCGTGCCGCACTTCGAAAAAATGCTGTACGACAATGCGCAGCTGCTGCGCGTCTACGCACACTGGGCCCGGCTTGGCGGCAATGGGGGGGTCTTCCCGGCGGGCGAAGCAGCATCCGTTGCCTCGAGGTGTGCCGATTGGATGTTGGGTTCCCTCAAGCTGTCCAACGCGCGTTGGCCTCATCCCTGGACGCTGACACCGTGTTGGAGGCGTGCATCATGAGGGCGCAACATATTTGTGGACTCCCGAATCTCTCGTGGACGCCCTTGGCGCGGATGACGCCGAGGCTGTGGCGACCATGATGAACGTCGGTGCAGAGGGGGGGACTGTTTCTGAGCTGGGTTCGCCGCTACATCCTGGCCGGGCGTTGACGGACGCAGAGAGCAGGCTCTGGGAGCGGGTCCGACCGGTGCTGTTGGCCTCCCGTAATGTTCGGAACCAGCCGGCCAGGGACGACAAAGTGGTGGCCGGCTGGAATGGCCTCGCCATGGCCGCCCTCGCCGAAGCAGGCGCCATCCTGGACCGCCCTGACTTGGTTGCCGCGGCCGAAGCCGTGGCGGAGTACCTCGCGGACGTTCACTGGAACAGCGCGTCACAGGTACTGGTCCGCGTTTCACATGACTCGCGGGCGCGGGGGGGCATTGGGGGGGGTCTGCTTGAGGACTACGCCTTCTGCGCCGATGGCTCCTGGCGCTTTATGGCGTCACGGGAGCCACGCGCTGGTACCGCTTCGCGGAGGAGCTCATTCTTGCCGCATGTTCACGTTTTGTGGAGAACGGGAGATTGGCCGACTCTGCGGGGGGGAGTCCGCGCAGGTTTTCAACGCCCAGGGCCAGCAAACTGCGCTGGACCCGTTCGACAATGCCACGCCCAGCGGTGCCGCCGGTTTCGCGGGCGCCTTGTTGTCTTTCGCCGCTTACTCCGGTTCCCACGAGCATCGCCTGATGGCCGGCAATATCCTCGGCCTGTTACCACCCCTCGCCACGCGGGCGCGCGTGTTGCGGGTTGGCTGCTGGCTACCGCGCAAGCTGCACTGGCCGGCCCGGTAGAGGCCGCCGTCGCAGGTCCGGACTCGCCGCTGCTACGCGAGTTGCACACTGCGCTGCTGAAGTCTCCCAGCCCCGGCCTGGTTATCGCCGTGAAAATGGACGACGGCGCGTTCCCGGCCGGGGAGGTGGAAGTTCCTCTGCTGCTCCACAGGTCAGGCGCGCCAGACGGATCGGCGCAGGTTTACTTGTGCCGCGACATGGTGTGCGAGAGGCCGCTGAGCGATGTGGCAGCGGTTCAGTCCCGGCTGGCAGCGATGGCGGCAGGCGACTGACACGGCCTTTCCAGCTCAGCCTAGCTGAGCACTGCCATCATGATGGCAGCAAAATGCGCGGCGAACGCAGCACTGTGAAAGCGTGGAAGAGTTCGTGGAAGCCGAAGTGCTGGACGCTGAAGTTCGGTTTTTTTATGGCGTAGAACACCGCGCCGGCGATGTACAACGCTCCACCGACGCAGATGAGTATAGCTGCCGGGGGCATTGGCGGTGAAGAACTGGGGCAGGTAGAACAACGCTCCGCAGCCCAGTGCTACGTAAACCGGCACGTACAACCAGCGTGGAGCGTGTGTCCACAGAATTCGGAAGAGCACCCCGACTATTGCTCCGGACCACACTAGCCACAGCAACGTCACGGCCTGTGATCGCTCCAGCAAGGACCACGCCAGGGGGGGTGTAACTGCCGGCGATCACCAGCATGATGTTGGTGTGATCCAGTCGTTTGAGCAGCATTCGGACCTTGGGCGACCAGTTTCCGCGGTGGTAAACGGCGCTGACGCCAAACAGCAGGAAGCCCGTCAAGGCATAGATGGCGGAGGTGACCTTGCGGTCGGGGGTGGGTGCGACGGTCACCAGGATGATCCCTGCCGCGAGTGCAAAGGGGGGCGGCGACGGCATGGATCCACCCACGCCATAGGGGCTTGGTTTCGAGGAGCTCAGCCATGGGTCAAGAATAACTTACGTTTCGGTAAGTTACCCACTGGTAACAAGTCCTGAAGACGAATTTGACCGTCTTCTGCACCGGCCCGGCAGCTCGGGACGGTAGCCTTGGATGTGCGCCGTCGTCGTACAAGCAAGGAAGTCAGGTGAGAGTCCGGTGGAGCTGCCCGGTTTCCTCTATGGCTTCTACGAGCGCAAACTGCTGCGATCGCTCAAGCAGGACAGAATTCCGCGGCATATCGGCGTGATGGTGGATGGAAACCGGCGCTGGGCGCGCCAGTTCAACGCACCCACCAGCCAAGGGCACCAAGCGGGCGCGGACAAGATCCACGAATTCCTCGGCTGGTGCCAGGAACTCGGCGTCAAAGTCGTAACCCTTTACATGCTCTCCACGGACAACATGAGCCGCTCCGGCGAGGAACTGGACCTGCTCATGGGCATCATCGCGAACACCATGGACAGGCTGGATGAAGACGAGGATGTCTCCGTCCACGCAATGGGCGCACCGGAACTCCTCCCGGATTACCTGGCCGAACGCCTTAACAAACTGACCGCCCGCACCCCGGTCCACGAAAAGATCCACGTGAACGTGGCCGTCGGCTACGGCGGACGCCGCGAAATCGTCGACGCCGTCCGGGAACTTCTTCACGATGCCGACGCAAAAGGACGCAAGATGTCCGACGTCGCAGATGAACTTTCGGTGGACGACATCTCCCGGTTCCTCTACACCCGCGGCCAACCCGACCCGGACCTCGTCATTCGCACCTCCGGCGAGCAGCGGCTCTCAGGGTTCCTCATGTGGCAAAGCGCCTACAGCGAGTTCTACTTCTGTGAAGCCTCTGGCCTGCCTTCCGCAAGGTCGATTTCCTACGTGCGCTCAGGGATTATGCCGGGCGCCAACGGCGCTTCGGGACCTAACCTTGCTGCAGTTCATCAGGAATTAATCAGCTGGCAATGCGACTTGCGACGCAGGTTGCGGAATTTTCTGTGAGTGGGATTACGTTAATCCCATCAGCAGGCAAAACCGCCCGCTGATCGGGGGGGAGGCCAGTATATGGAGCGGACTATCGCACCAGTTACATGGGAGGCCACGCCCGGCCTTCCGGCCGAGCCGCTTCACCATTAGGCCGGGCGAACTGCCCGGGGCTGGAGTCGATGTGGCTATTTCTGAGCAACTGCCCGCAATGGTTTCCGACGGGGGGGAAAGTGCAGCTACCTCTCGCACCAAGCGGGTCTCACAAAAAGCGCGGACCGCACCGTCCGCCACAGGCCGCAGCTACGTGATCGATACGTCCGTCCTGCTATCCGATCCACACGCACTGTTGCGCTTCGCTGAACACGAAGTCATCGTCCCCCCCATCGTGGTCATCAGTGAACTGGAAGGAAAACGCCACGATCCCGAACTGGGCTACTTCGCCCGAAAAGCCCTAAGGCTCCTGGACGACCTCAGGATCGAACACGGCGGCTTGGACCACGCCATCCCCATCGGGAAAGACGGCGGCCTCCTCAGGGTGGAAATGAACCACATCTCCACGGAAGTGCTGCCCGCAGGATTCCGCGGAGGGGGGGACAACGACAGCCGCATCCTGGCCGTCGCCAAAAACCTGGCAAACGAAGGCCACAACGTCACCGTCGTCTCCAAAGACCTCCCCCATGCGCGTCAAAGCCTCCGCCATGGGTCTCCACGCCGACGAATACCGCAACGAACTCGTCAAAGACTCCGGCTGGACCGGCATGGCCGAAGTGGACGCAACCGAAGAAGAAATCACCACCCTCTACGGCCACGAACCCGCCTTCATCCCGGCAGCCGCAGAACTTCCCGTCAATACGGGACTGGTTCTCCTGTCCAACCGCGGCTCCGCCCTCGGCCGCGTAGGAGCAGACAAACAAGTCAGGCTCGTCAAAGGCGACCGCGACGTCTTCGGACTCCACGGACGCTCAGCAGAGCAACGGCTCGCCATCGACCTCCTCATGGACCCCGCCGTCGGGATCGTCTCCATAGGTGGCCGCGCAGGCACAGGCAAATCCGCACTCGCCCTCTGCGCGGGCCTGGAAGCCGTCCTGGAACGCCGGGAACACCGCAAAGTAGTGGTCTTCCGCCCCCCCCTCTACGCTGTGGGCGGCCAGGAACTCGGCTACCTCCCCCCCGGCTCCGAATCCGAAAAAATGAACCCCTGGGCGCAGGCAGTGTTCGACACCCTCGGGGCGCTCGTCAGCCAGGAAGTCGTGGAAGAAGTCATGGACCGGGGCATGCTCGAAGTCCTGCCGCTGACCCACATCCGCGGGCGCTCCCTGCACGACGCCTTCGTCATCGTGGACGAAGCACAGTCACTCGAGAAAAACGTGCTCCTCACCGTCATGAGCCGCATCGGACAAAACTCCAAAATCGTCCTCACCCACGACGTCGCCCAGCGCGACAACCTCCGCGTGGGGGGGCGGCACGACGGGGGGGTGGCCGCCGTAGTGGAGACGCTCAAGGGCCATCCGCTGTTCGGGCACATCACGCTGACCCGCTCTGAGCGGTCGCCGATTGCTGCTCTTGTGACTGAGTTGCTCGAAGGGGGGGCTGAGATCTAGGTCATCCTTGGCTGGGCCGTGGTTCGGTTCGCCGGGCCACGGCCCTTCGCCGTCGCTTAGACACAACGCATAGGGGACCCCTGCGGTCGCTGAGCGACCTCCGGCGTCCGATGCGTCGCGATGCGCTCCTCTGCGAAGGACCGTAGCTCGGCGGGCGATCAGTGCGGTCAGCGCTTCAGGTAGGTTTTCAGTTCTTCGTGGCCTTGGACTTTTAGGGTCCAGTGGGGGCGGGTGAATGTGGTGGGGGTGAGGCGGACTCTTTGGACTTCCTCCACTTTTTCGCCCCCCCAGCCGTCGCGGAAAGTGCCGTTCAGTTCGTAGCCGAGGCTGGTGGAGACGCCCAGGGACTGCTGGTTCCAGACCGCCGCTTCGGACTCGGCTACTTCCGCGCCCAGATGGTCAAAGGCGAAGCTCACGACGGCGGCACGCATCTCCTTGCCGAAACCCTGGCCCTGCGCGGACTGCTTGAGCCACGAGCCGGTGCTCACTGTTTTCAAGGTTTTGAAGCTCTTGGCGCCGACGTCCCGGACACCGAGGAGCTCGTCGTCATGCCAGACGCCGAGGAGAAGGGTCCAGGAGTCCTTTGTGAAGTTGGCGCGGCAGCGCCAGTACCACTGGGCCATGTTGGGAGCGAGCTCGTCGTCGGGAAGTTCTGTCCACGGCATGCTGAACGGCTCTTGCCGGGCTCGTGGACACCGGAACGGGCCGCGGCCACGGCGGAAGGGATGTCTTCGTCGAGGACGGGACGGATGGTCAGCCTCGGAGTGGTGAGGGTGAGTCCGAAAGGGGGGGGCCATATTTCTGCCAGCGATGTCATCGCCGTAGCTTAGCCCGGAAGGGGGCCACCACCCCCTCAGGCGGCAGGGCCGATGTCCCACGAGATGTGGCGCCTGACGTCCGTGAGGTTCATCGATTCTGCCAGGAAGAGGTCGTCAAGCATGTACTCGTCCACTGCCAGGATCTTGAGCCAGTGCCCTTTGCCCGCGGTGTCGCCGTCCAGGCTCTGGCTGGCCACGCAAACGCCTGTGCCGATGTCGATCCTGATCAGTGTTCTGCCGGGGGGGTGTGCCAAGGGTTCACTGGGGTCGGAAGGGACATACGTCCGGCTGGGAGTAACGATGGTTTCGAAGGCAAGGCGGCCTCATGGTCCACCTCGCGGGGGGGTTGCTCCAGGAAGACCCGGTTGGTGTCCGGGAACTCCAAGGGGACTGGAGCGTTGCCGGCAAGCTCTACGGGGGGGTCGAGGGCGGCGGCCAGGCGACCGTTACCAAAGGAGGGCTCACCGTAGGCGGCCTCAGGGCGCCGGCGGACAAGGCCGGCGTCGTCATAAACCGGCGTCACAAGGTGAGCCGGAAGCAGCCACGAACGGCGCGTGGAACTGATGTAAAGATCGTCCCGGGAGTCGTTGATGCCGGTGGTGCTGTGCAGAAGCTGGCCGTCCGGCGTCTCGAGGCGGAGGCACCCGGGCGCCTAAGCCAAGCCCGGACCATGGCGGCGCCGGAGCCGGGCCGTTCGAGGTACTCAAAGCGGAGGCTGGTCCACTTCCACGGCGACGAACGGCAAAGATTGCGGAATGTGGAGGACAAGTCAAAACCCGGTCCAGCTGCACTGTAGCGCCCCCCCATATCCACAGTTTACCTACGGGTTCAAGCGGGAATGGCGGCCATCGGGATAGCATCCGAAGGTGATCCGACGACTCTCCGACCTCTGGGATGCAAATCCGCTGGGCTTCTGGCTCGTGATGGCGGCATGCCTGTACTTCGTGGTGATGGCCGTCCGGCTCACAGTGATAGACATCCGGAGCCACCTGTTGCCAAACCGGATCGTGTTTCCGTCCTACGCAGTGGCTGGAGTGCTGCTGCTGGCTGCGGCACTGGTGGTGTACTTCGCTGATTCAACCCGGAGCGCACCGGCGGCTGTGGTCTTTGGTGTGCCCGGCCTGGGCGTCATCGCCGGCGGCGCCTTGCTCTGGCTGTTCTACTTCATACTCAGGCTCGTCCATCCACCCGGAATGGGCTTTGGGGGGACGTCAAGCTGGCCGGGGGGGTGCTGGGGCTTGTATCTGGGCTACTTGGGATGGAGCCACATCTTTGCGGGAACGTTCGCTGCCTTCCTCTTGGGAGGGCTGTGGAGCCTGGGCATCCTGGTGGCCCGGCGAGGCACGCTGCGCTCGGCCATCCCGTTCGGCCCCCTTCATGCTGGCCGGGGGCGACGGCCGCCATGGTGGTCCTGCCCGCGTGAAGCCGCAAAGCACTGGTCCCGTACCAACTGCGGCCAAATTGCAACGCTCCCCCGTATTCTCGGCGTTTACCGGGCTGGGTCATGCTTAGCCCAGCGAGTGTTCGGACGTGTATGAGGGCGGCAGGAGGTTTGCAGTGCGGCGAATCAGGTTGAGGTTCCTGCTGGGCGCGTCCATTGCCTGCGCAGTACTGCTGACCGGATGCGGGCAGACAGTCAACGAACCTCCTGTATCCACGGGATCCGGCATCCAGCCGGGGACTGGTATTCAGTCGGGGGAATACGCAGCAGCCGGGCATTACTCAACCGCCGGATCCCACACGCAGCCCGGAGACCCCCCCTGTGAAGGTGGTCCGCTGGGCTGTTCCGAGTTCACGTCCGTGCGGGGGAACCGATGCCACGGGAGATGTGGCATGGCTCGGAACGGACCCGCTGAGAGTGAGCTCGAGGCATGCCAACGGTGTGTGGACCTCTTCGTCCACACACCGTGCAATTATCTCCAGGTGGCAGTTTCAGTGCAGGATGATGTCTTTACGCAGCTTTGGATGATGGTCACCGACCGCGGCTGCGTGGAGCCAACGGACAACTACCAGGCGTGGACAGAGGAGCTCTTTGAACAGCCTGTTCAGTGGAAGCTCGACGGCGACACCCTCACCTTGAAGAACTCACACGCGACCATCGAATTGAAGGAAAGCTGACACCATGGGTGCACCGGAATTCGTGATCAAACTGCGGGAAAAGATCGGAAACGACCCGCTCTGGCTGCCGGCCGTGCGGGGGAGTGGTGTTTGACGACGAAGGCAGGGTGCTTTTAGGCCAGCGTGCCGACAACGGCCACTGGACACTTATCACCGGAATGTTGGAACCGGGGGGAGCACCCCCCCGCGCCTGGTTTGATCCGCGAAATCTTGGAGGAAACAGCCGTTGTGGCCGAGACGGAGCGCATCATCGGCGTCGGAGTTGTGGGGCCTGTGACGTTCCCCCCCAACGGCGACGTGTGCGATTTCCTGGACATCACGTTCCGCTGCCGATACGTCTCTGGAGAAGCCCGGGTCAATGACGACGAATCACTGGCCGTCGGGTGGTTTGCGCTGGACGAGCTTCCGGAGATGAGTGCCGGGAACATTGAGGCCATCAGGCTTGCCACGGAGCCCGAAGGCCCCGTGGCGTACCAAGTGGAGGACTAGCCTTACCGTCTGCCCGCATCTGCCGTCGGGCGATCCTTTTCGATGCCATCCGACGCAGCCAACTCCGCTTCCAGTCGTGCAGTCTCCAGGCGCTCGGCCTCAAGCCGGTCCGCCTCTTCGCCACCCACAGCCTCGCCGCGTGCCACCATGCCGGCGGTGTCTGAGAGCGGGATCTGCTTCAGGGTGATGGCAAGGATCAGTGCGATGGCAATGAACGGCACCAAGTACCAGAAGACGGGCGCCAGCGAGTTGGCGTAGGCGTTGACGATCGCATCACGCAACTGTTCAGGCATCTGCGCCAAGTTGGGGATCCAGGGTACTGGTGGACTGTGAAGCCTGCTCGGCAGAGGCACCGGCACCTGTGAAGCGTCGGTGAGTGATTCGGCCAAACGGTTGGTGAAGATCGCGCCAAAGACGGCGACACCCAGCGATGCCCCTACCTCGCGGAAGTAGTTGTTGGTACTGGTCGCCGTACCAATCTGGTCAGCAGGAACGGAGTTCTGCACTACCAGGACAATGACCTGCATGATCAGGCCCAAGCCGCCGCCGAAGATGAAGAGCTGCACGCAGATGACCCAGATGGGGGGTTGCCGCTGTGAGCGTGGTCAGCCACAGCATTGCAGCGATGGTGAGCGCAGCACCAGGATGGGGTACATCTTGTACTTGCCGGTCTTGGAAATGCGGATACCGGAGTAGATGGACGTGCCCATCAGGCCCACCATCATGGGCAGCATCAGCAGGCCGGACTCAGCGGCCGACGTTCCGGAGGACATCTGCAGGAACGTGGGAACGAAAGCAATGGCGGCGAACATACCCAGGCCCAACGTAAAGCCGATGGCCGTGGCGTTGATGAAGATGGGGGGGTTCTTGAACAGGCTCAGCGGAATGATGGGGTCCTCGGCGCGGCGTTCAACCATCACGAAGGCAAAGGCGGCCAGGACCATGCCGGCCCCCCCAAACGCCCACGTAAGGGGTGAATCCCAGCCTCGTCCTTCTTGCCGCCAAAGTCCGTGAAGAAGATGAGGCAGGTGGTGGCAGCCGAGAGGAACAGGACACCCAGGATGTCGATCTTCTTCTCTGCCTTCTTATTCGGCAGGGTCAAAGTGAACCAGGCAGTGATGAACGCAGCGATGCCGATGGGGATGTTGATGTAGAAAGCCCATTCCCAGGTGAGGTGGTCAACGAAGAAGCCACCCAGCAGCGGTCCGGCTACAGCGGACAGGCCGAAGATTGCGCCCAACGGGCCCATGTACTTGCCGCGCTCCTTGGCGGGAACGATGTCGGCAATGATCGCCTGCGAGAGGATCATGAGGCCGCCGCCGCCCAGGCCTTGAATGGCGCGGAAGATCACGAAGCCCCAGAAGTCGGTGGCAAACGCGCAACCCACGGATGCGAGGGTAAACAGGGCGATTGCGACGAGGAACAGGTTGCGACGCCCAAGGATGTCACCGAACTTGCCGTAGATGGGCATCACGATGGTAGTGGCAAGGAGGTACGCGGTGGTGATCCAGGCTTGGTGCTCCACGCCGCCCAGCTTGCCGACGATGGTAGGCATTGCGGTGGAAACGATCGTCTGGTCGAGGCTGGACAACAGCATGCCTGCGATCAGCGCCGAGAAGATGATCCAGATGCGTTTCTGGGTCAGCAGCAGCGGTTCGGCTGCTTTGGAGAGTGTACTCATGCGGGGTCCTTCGTGGTTTCAAGGGGGGGTTGGCGCCCAACTCTTGGTTCGTGGCCAGTGGTTGCGCAAAAAGTTTCCGTGCGGCGTTGAGGTTCTGTTCGAGGATCCCGCGGTAGGGGGGGCGCGAATTATCCTCCGAGAAGAATTGCTGTGCTGTCTTCTTGGAGACAGCCCCGAACACCACCGTTGCCGTCATGACTTCGGGGGGGTGCTCGGGGGGGTCCAGCCCTTCGCGGGCGGCCACCAGCGCGGCGAATTGTCGTTCGCGGGCTTCCCCCCCTTCGAGGGTGAGCCGCGCCAGTAGCTGTGGTTCGGCCGTAATGGCAGCGATGAACTGTTGGACCTCGGTCCGGCTGATGGATGAACGCTCCATCAGGGTCACGGTGAGCACGTGCAGGGCTGCCAAGAGAGTCCCGGAGATGCTGTCCGGTGTGGGGGGGAAGGGTTCTGGTTGAACGCTTCCAAGGCGTCCTCGGGCAACTCATCCGAAAAGGAACCGATGACGGCGTCTTCCTTGGAGTGGAAGTAATTGAAGAAGGTCCGGCGTGAAATCCCCCCCGCCTCTTCGCAGACTTCTTCAACGGTGAAACCGCTCAGGCCACGTGCCGCGGTCATGGAACGTGCGACGGCGGTGATCGCCGTCCGCGTGGCAGCCCGCTTGCGCTCACGGAGGCCACCATCAGTATTTGCACTATTGATCACAAAGTAAAGTTTTGCACTCAAACACTAAAAGTGCAAAAACTTTCGGGTATGGCTTTACTCATACGTCCGGGCACGACGACGGCCGGCACCTTTCGTGAGAAAGGTACCGGCCGTCGTCGTGCTTTGAGTATTAGTTCTTGTGAGCGGGGGGGGACGTCATGGTGGTGACGTCGAGGGCCTTGTCGAGCTCTGCCTCGGTAACCTTGCCTTCGCCCTCGCCGACGAAGCCAAGCTTCTCGGTGGCCTGGCGGATGGTCAGGCCCTCCTTCACGGCGATCTTGGCGATCTTGGCAGCGTTCTCGTAACCAATGAACTTGTTCAGCGGGGGTCACGATGGACGGGGGAAGCCTCTGCGAGGAAGCGCGCACGCTCGACGTTGGCGGTGATGCCGTCGATCATCTTGTCGGCCATGACGCGGCTGGTGTTGGCCAGCAGGCGGATGGACTCGAGCAGGTTGGCGGCCATCACGGGGATGCCGACGTTGAGTTCGAAGGCGCCGTTGGTGCCGGACCAGGCGATGGCGGTGTCGTTGCCGATGACCTGGGCGCAGACCATGATGGACGCTTCGCAGATGACCGGGTTGACCTTGCCCGGCATGATCGAGGAGCCCGGCTGAAGGTCCGGAATGGCGATTTCGCCGAGGCCCGTGTTGGGGCCGGAGCCCATCCAGCGGAGGTCGTTGTTGATCTTCATGAAGGAGATCGCGATGTTGCGGAGCTGGCTGGAACCTTCGATCAGGCCGTCACGGTTTGCCTGTGCTTCGAAGTGGTCGCGTGCCTCGGTCAGCGGCAGGCCGGTGTCGGCGGCGAGGAGTTCGATGACGCGCTCCGGGAAGCCGGCCGGGGGGGTGTTGATTCCGGTACCAACAGCGGTGCCACCCAGGGGGGGAACTTCGGCAACGCGGGGGGGAGTGCGGCGTTGATGCGCTCGATGCCGTACCGGACCTGGGCAGCGTAGCCGCCAAATTCCTGGCCGAGCATGACCGGCGTGGCGTCCATGAGGTGGGTACGGCCGGACTTGACGACGTCCTTGAACTCCACGGCCTTGCGATCGAGGGAAGCTGCCAGGTACTCCAGTGCCGGGATCAGGTCGTTGATCAGGGCCGAGGTGGCGGCGACGTGTACGGACGTCGGGAAGACGTCGTTGGAGGACTGCGACGCGTTCACATGGTCGTTCGGGTGGACAACTTTGTCACTCCCCCCCGCGGCCGCGAGGGCGCGCGATGCCAGCTCCGCGATGACCTCGTTGGTGTTCATGTTGGAGGAAGTGCCCGAGCCGGTCTGGAAAACGTCAATCGGGAAGTCGCCGTCGTACTTACCGGTGGCGACCTCATCGGCAGCGGCGGCGATAGCCTCGGCGAGCTCACCATCGAGCACCCCCCCAGTTCGGCATTCGCCAGTGCAGCTGCCTTCTTCACGCGGGCAAGAGCCTCGATGTGTGTGCGCTCGAGCGTCTTGCCGGAGATCGGGAAGTTCTCCACAGCACGCTGCGTCTGGGCGCGGTACAGGGCGTTCACGGGGACGCGAACTTCGCCCATCGTGTCATGTTCAATACGGAACTCAGTGGTGGAAGTCATGGGGGGGCTAGCTTAGGGCGATTGGACGCTCCACAGAAAACCCGGAGAGGAGTGCTACGTGCTCCGGCGCTGAGGCCGGAGCACGTCTTACTAGAGCTTACCGATCCCGGAAACGAGCGCCGCACGGCCTTCGTCGAGCTTGTACGACAAGCCGATCACGGCAACCCGGCCGTCGTCGATGGCGTCGGAAATCACACGTGAGCTGTCAGCCAGGCGGGCAGCAGTCTGCTTGACGTGCTCCACCACCATGTCGTTGACGTCTTCCTGGCTATTGCGCTTGGCGGTCAGGACGGACGGGGGGGTGATGCGCTCTACGAGGTCGCGGATGAAGCCCGGGGGGGGCATCTCGCCTGTTTCTACGGCCGCCTTGGTGGCCTTCACGGCACCGCAGCTGTCATGGCCGAGGATGACGATCAGCGGAACCCGGAGTTCGCTGATGCTGTACTCGAGGGAACCCAGGACCGCATCATCAATGACCTGGCCGGCCGTGCGCACCACGAAGGCGTCACCGAGTCCCAGGTCAAAGATAATTTCTGCAGCGAGCCGTGAATCCGAGCAGCCGAAGATCACGGCGAAGGGGGTTCTGGTTCTCAATGAGAGAAGATCGTCGCGAAGCATCCTGGTTGGGGGTGCAGGGATTCGCCGGAAACAAAACGTTCGTTGCCCTCGCGGAGACGGCGCCACGCCAGGGCTGGAGTCAGGTAAGTAGCACGAGCCTTACTTTACGACGCGGACGGGGGGGCAGTCCGTGAAACTGTTGCGCCGGGTTAGCCGGATAGGAAGTTAGGCGGAGGGCTGCGCGGAAGTAGTGGCGGTGGCCGGTTCGCTTGCAGGCGGTGCCTGCTCTGCTGACTTCACGACGCGGCCGCCAAAGTTGCGAACTCATCCAGGTTTGCGGTGCCGTTCAGAATGATGGTGGTGCCGCGGTACTCCAGGACCATGCTGCGCTTTTCCTTGCCTGAGTCGCGCAACTCCCACTCCTGGCCGCCTGCACTACGCGTGCCAGTGACAGGAAGGTTCTCCGTTTTCTGCAGGACATGTGGGGTTTGCCTGGCTGGTCTGGGTGAGCCCGATGAAGTTTTCCTTGGGCGTCAGGAAACCAATCTCCCATGTAGGAACGCCGCTTCCGCTGCCGGACTCCCAACGGGCGTAGTTGGGCTTGAATGTGTCGCCCGTATCCGGAGTGACAGGTGTGAATCCCGCCACACCCGTGGCATTGCGGGCGATGGACGCGACGTCAACATCCGGCCTGAAACCTTCGCCCTTGGGAGCCGGGTTCATCAAAACGATGGGGGAGGAAAGCCAGTACACAGACAAGCAGCGCTATGACCATGCCGATGACCGAAGCGTTGGCCCGCTTGGCAGCTTTCGCCGCAATGACGGGTTTATAGGGGGGGGCATCCGGGGGGGATGCCTGGGCGCTTGTTTGGTTAGCCTCCGCGGCGTCCGGCTCATTGCCGGCAGCGGGCTTGTCCTGCGTTTCACTCACCCCCTCCATGATCGCTTATCGAGGCAGGGAACACACATCCGGCAACCTCGCCGCCGGTATTGCGGGCCGTGGTCATCCAACGACTCCCGGACACGTGGCGACTATGATCGTTGATAGAGGAACCCCCCCGGGTTGCTTAGTGCAACCATGTCCGGTCCCGTGAATCGTCACTCGAAGAAGAGGTTCAAGTGTCTCCTGCACCAATGACCCAGCAGTATTCCACGATTTCGCCGTCGCTTGCCGTCGGCCTCGACGAACCCGACCGCAACCTTGCGCTTGAACTCGTCCGTGTCACCGAAGCCGCGGCAATTGCCGGTGGCCACTGGGTAGGTTTCGGCGACAAAAACAAGGCAGACGGTGCCGCCGTCGATGCCATGCGTTCGTTCCTTCACACCGTCCACTTCAACGGCGTCGTGGTCATCGGTGAAGGCGAAAAAGATGAAGCCCCCCCCATGCTGTTCAACGGCGAGCAGGTTGGTGACGGCACCGGTCCCGAGTGCGACGTCGCCGTGGACCCCATCGATGGAACACGCCTGACCGCCCTGGGCATCAACAACGCCCTCGCAGTGTTGGCAGTAGCCGAGCGCGGATCCATGTTCGACCCTTCCGCTGTGTTCTACATGGAGAAGCTCGTCACCGGCCCCGAAGCCGCCGACATGGTGGACCTGCGCCTGCCCGTCAAGCAGAACCTGCACCTCATCGCCAAAGCCAAGGGCGTCAAGGTCAACCAGCTCAACGTCATGATCCTGGACCGCGACCGCCACCGCCCCCCCTCGTGGAAGAAATCCGCGAAGCCGGTGCCCGCACCAAGTTCATCATGGACGGCGACGTCGCCGGCGCCATCGCAGCAGCCCGCTCCGGTACCGGCGTTGACGCCCTGATGGGCATCGGCGGCACCCCCCCGGAAGGCATCGTTGCAGCCTGTGCCATCAAGTCGCTCGGCGGTGTGATCCAGGGCCGCCTGTGGCCGACGTCGGACGAAGAGAAGCAGAAGGCCATCGACGCCGGACACGACCTCGACCGCGTCCTGTCCACCAACGACCTCGTCACCTCGGACAACTGCTACTTCGCAGCAACCGGCATCACCGACGGCGACCTCCTCCACGGTGTGCGCTACCAGAAGGACCGCGTCATGACGCAGTCCATCGTGATGCGCTCCAAGTCCGGGACGGTCCGCTTCGTAGAGGCTGAGCACCACGCATCCAAGTGGGAGACGTACGCGCGCAAGCCGTAACCTCCGCACCTAAAAGAAGGACGGCGAGCAACGCTCGGCGGCTATCTCCTCGTACCTCGTCGATTTGATGCCGCTTTCGCGATACTCGCCGTCCTTCTTTGTGCCCGGACGGCCTCGGTTGCGCGCGAATTTGGGGGTGGGCTATGGGCGAGGTGTGCTCTCATCACCTACTTTGACTTTGGAAACCTGCGGACACGCCGAGTGTCTGGGTGTGTCGTGATGCAGGCGCCCTCAAAGTGGGTGGTGGAGGTACGGGTTCCTCACCGCGCCCTGCACAATTTCGCTACGCAGATTGAGTGGCGGCGCCTGGACCACGGTGTCCATGGGAATTAGGGTGGCCTCGCCGGTCAACACGCAATGGTTCGACGGCGGCGCTTCGGTGGTGCCGACGTCGGGCGCTCCTGCGCAGCAGCGCGCGAGGTGTGCACTCATCACCTACTTTGACTTTGGAAACCTGCGGACACGCCGGGTGTCTGGGTGTGCCGTGATGCAGGCGCCCTCAAAGTGGGTGGTGGAGGTACGGGTTCCTCACCACGCCCTGCGCCGTCATCACCTACTTGACTTTGGAAGCTGCGGACACCGCCGGGTGTCGTGGGCGTGTCGTGACTGCAGGCGCCTCAAA
>BBFS01000050.1 GCA_001313365.1 Paenarthrobacter nitroguajacolicus JCM 14115 | reverse complement strand
GGTCGTGCCGTTGGGGGCTGGTGACGGCGATGCGGAGGCTGAGGGGGGGTTTGCTCCCGGTTCGGCCAACATGAAGCCGGCACCTGCCACGGTTTCGCGGGCAAGCATCACGGACAGTTCCTCGTCCAAACCAAGCTCCACGCCGGCCGCAGCCATGGCTTCGGCGAGGTAGAACGCGTAGGCCGGGCCGGAA
Source organism: Paenarthrobacter nitroguajacolicus JCM 14115 (assembly GCA_001313365.1). The sequence goes on along the minus strand of BBFS01000050.1, from coordinate 33,011 downwards.
CCGCTGATAGCGGACAGCGCATCCACCTGTTCTTCGGGAATCTGGACCACTGTGCCGGCGCCGGCCAGCGCCTTCTTCGCCTTCTCCAGCTGCTCAGGCGTGCAATGAGTACCCGGGGAGACAGATATGACACCGCGGCCCAATCTTGAGGGCGTGTTGGGCATGGTGCGGATCACCGGCTGTCCGTCCGGCAGCGCCGCTTCGAGCTGGGCGAGGGAGACTGCCGCTGCGACACTGACAACGATCGTGTCCTTCCCCAGGGCGGGGCTGATCTCCCGGGCCAGGTCCAGGATGCCTACCGGCTTGACGCCCAGAATGACCATGCTGGAGCCTTTGGTGGCCAGCCTGTTGTTGTCCGGCTCCTCCTCGCCTGCGATGGCCATGACCCCATGGCGCTGGGCCAGTTCGTCCGCCCGCTCGGCACGGCGGACGGTGGCGACGATATCGGACGGGTCCGTCCCGGCGGCAAGCAGGCCTCCCAGGATTGCCTCGTTCATGGATCCACAGCCAAGGAATGCGATTCGGTTGCTCATGGCTCCATCATTGCAGTTGGCCTTGGACGGGGGGGTCTAACGAATTCCAGATTCCCAGCTAGCTCCCAAGGTTATTGCAGGCAGCACTCATTCTTGGTCCGTAACTTAGTAGTTACCTCATTGAGGGTGCGAGTGATGAGGCGGGCATGGGGGATGTCCGCCAGCAGCACCGGTGGCCGGGCGGGTTTTCCCCCCCCATTTCCCGATTCGGCCGCCGGTGCTTCGCTTTTAAGGACCGTGGACCGCGCGAAGCCCCACGCTTATCCGCCTGACGCACCTTGAAGGGTGGGTCAGGCGAACAAGGCGAGGCGCTGGTGTATAGCGCTCGACGCCGGTTAGTTGTCTACGCTGCGCAACAACGGGACGCTGAGGTGCTGCCGGGCAAAACGCAGGGTTTCTGCCAGCATTTCCTCGCGCTCCCCCCGCTACCTTCGCCTTGCGGGTTGAAATCTCCGCCACTACGACGCCATCGAAACCCGTGGCTGCCAAATGCTGCAAAGCATCGGCGCACTGCTGCGTTCCGGTGCCCGGCACCAGGTGCTCGTCCTTGCCGGAACCCGAACCGTCGGTGAGATGGACATGCCGGAGCTTGTTTCCGAGCGCTTTGATGGCTTCCAGGCTGTTGGCCCCCCCGGCAGTGGCGGCATGGGAGAAGTCCCACGTGACGTCGTCGTAATCCTGGCCCAAAGGATCCCAGTGCGGCAGGTAGGCCACCGCTTCACGTCCGCGAACGCGCCATGGTACATGTTCTCCACGGCAATACGCACCCGGTACCTCGCCGCGATCTCACGCACGCCTTCCACGAAGTTCTCCGCGTAGTTTGACTGCCAGCGGAACGGCGGGTGGACCACCACGGTGTCGCATCCGACGTCCGCGGCCATTTGGCAGGATTTCTCAATCTTGTTCCACGCCGTACCCCCCCAAACCTGTTGCGTCAACAGCAAGGTGGGCGCATGGATGGAGACGATCTCCTGGTGGTACCGGTGGCTTAGTTGGATCAAGGCATCCGGGTTCTGGCTCACCGCGTTGTTGGTAACCATCACCTCCACGCCTTCGTACCCCAGGTCCTGCGCCACCGCGAAAGCGTCGTGGACGCTCAGCGGGTACACGGATGCACTGGACAGCGCCACGGGAATTTGGCGGTCATTCACTTCAGGTTCGACGTCGTTGCTCATCTCAGGAGGCCAGCCCGCCTGCCACGGGGGGGCTGGGATGGGTGATGGGGGGGACGGTGTGTTTACAGGGACCGGGAATTCTTTGAACCCCGGATGGGGCTCTTCTTTATCGGGAGCCTTGGCGGCTTCCTTGGCTGCCTTTTTCTTGGATTTGTCCTTCTTGCGCTTGCCCACGTGCGGCGCCGGATCCAGGGCTTCCTCGAAGACCAGCTGGTCCAGGCGTCGCAGGATCAGGCCCTCACGAAGGGCCCAGGGACAAATCTCCATCTTGGGAAATTCAAAGAGCTCAAGGGCCGCTTCAGCAACGAGGGCACCTGCCAACAACTGTCGGGCGCGCGCATCGGAGACGCCAGGAAGGTACAACCTGTCTTCCACGGTCATGGCAGAAATCCGCTGTGCCCACAGCCCCCCCAGGTCTGCTGCGTGGAGCTCACGCTTCACGTACGGCCCTGCGGCGCTGGGAGCTGCACCGGCGATGCGCGCCAAGGAGCGGAACGTCTTGGAGGTGCCGGCCACCAGATTGGCCCGGCCCAACTCGTGGAAGTCCCGGACCACCGGTTTCAGCGTGGACCGGATGTAGCGCCGCAGTTCCTTCACGCTCTTCGCGCTGGGCGGATCATCGTGGAGCCAGTCCCGCGTCAAACGGCTGGCACCCAGCGGAACAGAGGTGGCGTACTCGGGGGGGAGTTCATCCGTCCCATACGCCATTTCAAAGGAGCCCCCCGCCGATATCCAGGTCAAGGATGTTGCCTGCGCCCCCATCCGTACCAGCGGCGTACTGCGAAGAAAGTCATGGAGGCTTCTTCGCTGCCGGTGAGTTCCTGGAGGGTCACCGTGGTCTCGTGTTTGACGCGGGCCAGGACCTCGGGTCCGTTGGTTGCCTCCCGGATGGCCGAGGTACAGAACGCCAGGAGATCCTCCGCCTTGTGGCTGGCCGCGAACTCCCAGGCTTCCAGGACGAATTCGATGAGCTCGTGCTGCCCGGCGTCGTTGATGTTGCCGTCGCCGTCGAGGTACTGCACCAGAGAAAGCGGGCGCTTGTGGGAAGCGAAAGCTACCGGACGCGCGCCGGGGTGAGCGTCCACCAGCAGTAGGTGGACGGTGTTGGACCCGATGTCGAGAACGCCAAGACGCATTCTGCCATTATTCACCGATTCGAAGCCCGTGAAGCAACTTGGCGACGACGTTTCGCTGACCGGATGGTTACCGGCAGCTTGGTCGCCCGCTATTCGGCGGACTCCCCGGCTTCGTCGGCACGCTTGAAGTCGCGGCGAATGTTCGCAATGCCCTCGGGGGGTCGATTTCGAAGCCGAATTCGCTTCCCGGGTTGATGACCATGCCGAGTTCGTCTCCGATGTTTCCCAGGATCGCCGAGCCCATGGTGCCCAGGACGTGTGGGGCTGCTTCAAGGAAGCGCTCATCCACGCGGCTCGGGTGGCTAAAGACGGCCAGGACGGGCTGTCCGTCGGCGTTGGAGAGCACCAAAGGCTCCACGGAGGAGTCGGGGCCGTCCACGGCTTCCGAGCTGACGAGGTAGACCTCGTTGTTCAGGAAAGCGAGGATGACGTCCACCGGGTTCGCGTCCGGTTGTTCGGCCGAGGCGAGCTTCGCCTCGAGGTCGTTCAAGGGTTCGTTGTCCGGTGACACCGTCTGTTCAGTCATGGTTCTACTCGACCACGATGCCGGCCGGGACGCAATTCGCGAATGCTGCCCCCCCGGCCGTCATGGTGACTACTTTTTGGCTGTGGCCTTCTTGGCCGGTGCCTTGCGGGTGGTGGTCCGCTTGACCGGTCCCTTGGCACGCTTTTCCGCCAAAAGCTCGACGGCGCGTTCCCGGGTCAGCTCCTCAAGGGAGGTTGTGCGCGGGACGGTGATGTTGGTAACGCCGTCAGTGATGTAGGGGGGGCCGAAGCGGCCTTCCTTCACCACGATGTTCTTCTCGGAGACGGGGGGGTCCGGACCGAACTCGGCCAGCGGCGGTACGGAGGCACGGGCGCCACGTTGCTTGGGCTGCGAGTAGATCTCCAGAGCCTGTTCCAGGGTGATCGTGAAGATTTCCTCTTCCGAACCGATGGAGCGGGAGTCAGTGCCTTCTTCAGGTACGGCCCAAACCGGCCGTTCTGTACCGTGATGGGGTTTCCATCCGCGTCCTCGCCGAGGACCCGGGGCAGGCTCATGAGCGCGAGGGCTTCATCCAAGGTGACCGTATCCACGGTCATGGACTTGAAGAGAGAACCGGTGCGCGGCTTGGCCTTCACAGGCTTCTTGGGAGGCTTGGGCTTGCCGTTCTTGTAGTACTCCACCGGCTGGTTGGCCAGTTGTTCCTCGGTCATCTCGGGGGATGATCTCGGTGACGTAAGCGCCGTAGCGGCCATTCTTGGCAACGATGGTGTGGCCCGTGTGCGGGTCGGTTCCAAGAACCCGTTCCTCGGGGGGGGCTGCGGTCTCCATGAGCTCTTTGGCTTTGTCTGCCGTGAGTTCGTCCGGAGCGAGTTCCTCGGGGACGTTGGCCCGTGCGGACTCAACCACTTCGCCGGTTTTCGCATCCAAAGTGGGGATGGAGCTTTCCAGGTACGGGCCGAATTTGCCCACACGCAGCGTGATGCCGTCGGCGATGGGCACGGAATTGATCTCCCGGGCATCGATTTCGCCGAGGTTGTTCACGATGCTCAGCAGGCCGGGGGTCTGCGTCTTCACCGTAGTAGAAGTGCTTGAGCCAGGCAGCACCCACGGCTTGGCCGTTGGCGATCTTGTCCAGGTCGCCTTCCATGTCTGCCGTGAACTCGTAGTCCACGTAATCAGTGAAGTGCTGTTCCAGCAAGCGGATCACGGAGAATGCGATCCAGCTGGGAACCAGGCAGAACCCTGCTTACGAACGTAGCCACGGTCTTGGATGGTGGAGATCGTGGACGCGTAGGTGGACGGGCGGCCAATGCCCCGCTTTTCCAGCTCAGCGGTCAGGGATGCTTCCGTGTAACGCGGCGGCGGTGACGTTTCGTGCCCGACAGCAACGATGTCCGAAGCCGTCAGGGAATCATCCTTGGCAACGTTCGGCAGGCGACGGGCTTCATCGGATTCTTCATCACCACGGCTCTCGTCCTTGCCCTCTTCATAGGCTGCGAGGAAACCGGGGGGGAAGGTAATGACCGTACCGGAAGCCGAGAATTCGGCGTCGCGACCGTCAGCAGCCACTGCACCGAGGCGGATGGTGGCCGTGGAACCCTTGGCGTCAGCATCTGGGAGGCGACCGTGCGCTTCCAGATGAGCTCGTAGAGGCGGAACTCATCACCGCTCAGCTGCTTGGCAACCTGCGCGGGAGTGCGGAAGGAGTCTCCCGCGGGACGGATGGCCTCGTGAGCTTCCTGGGCGTTGGCAGCCTTATTGGCGTAGACACGGGGGGGGCTCTGGGGGGCACGTACTCGGGACCATAAAGCTCCGAAGCCTGACGGCGGGCAGCTGTGAGTGCTTCATCGCTCAAAGCTGATGAGTCGGTACGCATATAGGTGATGTAGCCATTTTCATACAGGCGCTGGGCAACCTGCATGGTGCTCTTCGACGAGAAGCGGAGCTTACGGCCGGCTTCCTGCTGCAGCGTGGAGGTGGTGAACGGTGCTGCAGGGCGGCGGGTGTACGGCTTGGTGTCTACAGAGCGGACGCGGAAATCAGCGTTCTCCAGACCGGAGGCCAAGGACGTGGCGAGTTCCTCATTGAGGTGCACCACGTTTGAGGAGGTGAGCTGCCCGTTGTCGTTGAAGTCCCGGCCACTGGCTACCTTGGAACCGTCCACGGCCGCAAGCTTGGCCTTGAAAGAACCCGAATCTGAACCGAACTGGCCCGTGAGGTCCCAGTAGGACGCGGCCCGGAAGGCCATGCGTTCACGTTCCCGGTCAACCACCATGCGGGTCACCACGGACTGGACACGGCCAGCGGACAGTCCGCGGGCAACCTTGCGCCACAACACGGGGGGGAAATCTCGTAGCCATAGAGGCGGTCAAGAATACGACGTGTTTCCTGGGCATCCACCAAAGCGGTATCGACATCCCGGAGGTTGTCCATGGCGCGGTGGATGGCTTCCTTGGTGATTTCACCGAACGTCATGCGGTAGACGGGAACCTTGGGCTTCAGGACCTCCAGGAGGTGCCACGCGATGGCTTCGCCTTCGCGGTCCCCCCCATCAGTTGCGAGGTAGAGGCGTCAGCGTCTTTCAGCTGGGCCTTGAGCTCGGCGACCTTTTTCTTCTTGTCCGGAGAAACAACGTAGTACGGCTTGAAGTCGTTTTCGATGTCGACAGCAAACTTGCCCAACGAGGTCTTCTTCAGCTCGGCAGGGAGGTCCGACGGCTGCGGGAGGTCCCGGATGTGGCCGATCGAAGCCTCGACGATGAAGCCCTCGCCAAGATACTTGGCGATGGTCTTGCTCTTGGCGGGAGACTCCACGATCACGAGTTTCTTGCCGGTTTTTGCCTTGCTGGGCACGGTGCTCCTACAGAAAAAATGTGTAATTGGGCTGGTGCCCATATTGGCCTAGTTCACCATAGTTTGCAGAATCCTGCGTTTTGGTGCGGAACCAGGGCGGACAGTCAAAGACCCGGCGGGGGGGCTCTTACTGACCGGGTGCTACCCGGTCATCCGGGATCATTGACCACAAGGTTGCCACACGTTCAGCACCTTCCGGTATCCGGTTGGGATCCTCGAGTTCGTACTCCCGCAGAACAGCGCGGATTCTGTCCAAAAGTTCCCTGCGCTGTGGGTTGGTCAAGTACAGCAGGTTGCTGGAAAGGACTACTGCTGCCGGCTCTTCTCCTGTTTCCCCCCCGTTGCCGGCGTTCCCCCCCGCGAGCTTGGCGAAGGCCGAAGCCCGGCGTCGGAAGGCATCAAGCTCCAGGTCAACCACGGCAATCTCGGGGCTGGCAACACTGCCTCCCGAGATGGTGAAGTCCGTTCCAGCCGCCTTCCAGCGACGTTCGCGGGCATCACCGGCGTTTTCCGCAGGTGCCACGATCCCCCCATTTCTGGAGGGCCCGGAGGTGGTAGCTCATTGCACTGGGCGTCAGCCCTGTCCTGGCAGCGAGTTCCGTGGCTGTGTGGCTGACCTGTGTGGCGTAGAGCTCAGAGATAACCTCAATCCGGGCGGCGTGCGCCAATGCACGGATAGCCTTGGGATCAGTGATCTCAACCGTCTTTTCGGCACGCTTCCGCCGCGGAATATCGCCTGACGCTTGGGATGATTCGTTGTTCGCACTCACTTCATCAGTGTAGTCAGGGTCACTTCCTGGAGGCCCGGTGTTTGATGAGCGCGGCGCCGCACCCCCGGATCATTCGTTGACCTGCGCCGGGTCCGGAAGGAGGAACCCGTCCAAAACCAGGTTGGTGACCTCGCGGAAAAGCCCTTCGCGGAAGGTCTCTTCGTCGAAGTCCTCTCCCCCCCGCCCAGGAGCGATACCAGGCCGAGACGATCTGCCGGACCGACAATTGCCCGTCGCAGGCGGAAACGAACCCGGCCAGTTCAGTACTGAGCAGATTGGTCCGGCGAAGTCCTGCCCCCCCTTGCCTCAGGAGGATGACTCCGGGATGAACGGCTCCGGGACGCTGGTGCCGTTCCTCGGTGACGTCCTCTGCAACTACCAAGTGCGCTTCCGGGACCGAATGTGAGGCCACCCAATCAGCCCGTTCCACGGCAGCACCCAGATGCGGCCCGATCGGCTGCTCTATTGGATATGTGATTTCCTCGAAGCGGCTGATGGTGACCTCGAGGGGGGGTGTCTCCGGGCGGCGCAGCCAAATCATGCCGAAGCCAATACCTTGGACGTTCCTGGAAGCAAAGTCGTCCAGATAGGCGGCGTACGCTTCCTGGTATTGCTGGCCCTCGCGGTTCTGCGATGCGTCCTGGAGCCAAGTCTCCGCGTACTGCTCGGGGGGGCCAACCTGCTCCCGTTGGATGAACCAGACGTCCAGACCGGAGTCCTGGAGCCATGCCTTGGGCCGGTCCTTCCAGTCCGTACCGGAAGTAACCTCCCAATTGCCGAGCATTTGCGCTGTTCCGCCGGGCTCAAGGACCTCGGCCAAGGACTGTACCAAGGACGCAACGATATCGTCTCCGGGAAGCCCGCCATCGCGGTACGTGAACTGGTCCGACGACGATTCGCCGCCCGTTCGCGGAGTGATGACGAACGGTGGGTTTGATACCACCAAGCCGAACTGCTCCCCCTCTACCGGTTCCAGGAGCGATCCGAGCCGCAGGCTCACCCGACGCTCCAGGTTATCCGGGTCCAGCTCCAGTTCTGCGGCGTTCAGCAGAAGGTTGAAGCGGGTGAACGCGAGTGCCCTCTCCGAGATGTCCGTAGCCGTGACGTGCTCGCAGTGATGGAGCAGGTGGAAGGTCTGGATACCGCAGCCGGTGCCCACGTCCAGCGCTCGTTTGCTGTGTTTCCTGAATGTGGTCTGGACCAGCGTTGTGGAGGCACGCCCGATTCCCAGGACGTGGTCGTGCCTCAGGACTCCGGGCTGCTGGTGGGCAGCAAGGTCGCTGGCAACCCAGAGTTCTGCACCGCCACTGCCATCCGTGTTGGCGTCCCAGCCGTAGGGGGCGCAGGTCCGCCTTGGCATGAGCCATTCCTGAATCCACGGTGATCAGACCCAGTTCCTCAAGGCCTTTCGCACGGGTACCGGGGGGGAGGGCGGAATCGATGTCCTCGACGGACTGCGGAACGGCCAGCAGCCAGAGACGAACAATTACTGCCTGTGATCTGAGGGCTGGATCCTTGGAGTCCATGAGTCTCTCACTGGCAAGGAGCGCGGGAATGAGCTGGTCCCTGCCGAGCGCTTCTGAGGCGGTTGTTCCCAGGAGTTCAGCCACGCCGTCCACTGTGTAGTTGAGGGCACGAAGGTCTGCGGCGAGCGCCGAAAGCAGTTCGGGGGGGCGGTCACTGCGGGGAGCATCGTCAATATTGCCGGCTGTAAAGGTGGAAGCTGTGTCAGTCACCTTGCAAGTGTAGGGGCGACGCACCCTGCCTTTGGATCGTGAACCTGCGGTATGTGGACAAAGGCCCCCCGCTGGAACCCGGTAGCGTTGGATTCATGCTCACCTTCTCTTCCACAAGGCGCCATGCGGGCCTTGTTGCCATCACCGCTGCGGCCTTGCTGGGGGGGGTCTGCGGCTGCCAGGCGCCGGCCAACATCGAAGATGCCGACGTTCCTGCTTGGAAGGAAAAGATCCTGCCTGCGGCGAGCGGTGTGGTGTTGGAGGACTCCGGCAAGATCCTCAACCGGGACCCGTTGGTCAAGGAGTCCCCCCAACGTTCCGGGCGGGAGCTACACGCTCACCATGGCATGCGATGGGGGGGGCGGGAAGGCGTACTTCGCTGTTTCCTCCAGCGGGACCAAGATCGCGGACGCGGCGGCGGCATGCAATGGCAGCCTTGATGTGGTGAAGATCAAGGTGCCGGGCACTGGCCCCCCCTCAGCATCTCGACGAGCAGTGTTGATGCTCCGCTGATCTTCGCCTATCACGTGGTTCCTGCGGCCGCCTAGGGCCGGCGGCGCACCTGCTCCGATAGGCCTTTGGCCAGTGGCTTTACGGGCGTAAAGTCAGTTTATGGGCAGCAAGGCAGCTCGCTCGGTGATGCCACAGCGGCTGGCGAGGGCCGCCGTCGTCATCCTTGTTGTGCTGGGCGGCAGCCTGACGGCCTGCGAATACACCTATGACGAGGGCGGACGGCCGGATGCCAGCCCTACCTCCCCCCCAGCCGGCAATGTAGTTCTTCCGCCCGATCCGGCCTTGGAGGAAACCGTCACCGGTGAGGCGCTCGAAGAGTGGGCAAAGTTGGCCCTGCCTGAGTCCCAAGGCAGTCGTTCTACTCAAGCAGTGGCTACCTCAATGCCGGCGAGTCCAAGTCTGAGCAAACAGTTCAACTGCCTGGAGGACGTACGCGGTGACGCTGGCCTGCCGTGGCACTCGCAGGGTGACTTTCTCCGTCAAGGTGAGCGAAGTGGAACTGGTGAACCTGACGCTGGGATGCGCCAATGCACGCGTGAGCGTGGTCCAACTGGAAAAGGACGCCATACTGTCCATCACGGTGGGGGGGACCAGATCCGATGCCAACTTCACCTATCGGGTGAGCCGGCTCTGATTCAGCGGTCAGGCCGCTTCGCAGCCCCCCCCGGGGCAGCGGAGCGTTTCCGGGCTGGAGGCACATTCCTCGCAGTACAGGGTCAAAGTACGGCAACTGAGGTTGGAGCAGTTCTCGAACTTGTTGGTGGGAGCTGAGCAGCGGACGCACTCGCCGATGGTCTTGGCTTCCTCGCTGAACTCGACGTGCATGCGCTTGTCGAAGACGTACAGCGAGCCCTCCCAGAGGCCTTTGTCCTTGAACGTCTCGCCGTAGCGGACGATCCCGCCATCCAACTGGTAGACCTCTTTGAAGCCCCCTGTTGACCATCAGGCTGGAGAGTACTTCGCAGCGGATGCCCCCGGTGCAATAGGTGACAACCGGCTTGTCCTTAAGGTCGTCGTACTTGCCCGAGTCGAGTTCCTTGATGAAGTCGTGGGTGGTGTCCACATCCGGAACGATTGCGTCCTTAAACTTGCCGATCTGCGCTTCGAACGCGTTCCGGCCATCGAAGAACACTACGTCTTCGCCACTGGACTTCCTGGCATCCACCAGCGCGTGAAGTTCCTCGGGTTGGAGGTGCTTCCCGCCGCCCACCACGCCGTTGGCGTCCACCTTCAGTTCACCCGGCGCGCGAACGACACGATCTCATCGCGCACCTTGACGCTGAGGCGCGGAAAGTCTGCGGCGCTACCCTCCGACCATTTGAAGTCGATGTCGTGAAAACCCTTGTACTCACGAGTGGTTTTCACGTACTGCTTCATGTTGTTGAGCTCGCCGCCCACCGTGGCGTTGATGCCGTCCTTGGATATGAGGATCCTGCCGGTGAGGCCCAGTTTTTCGCACAGGGCACGCTGCCACAAACGCACGGCGTCAGGGTCGGCGATCGGGGGTAAAGCCATAGAAGAGCACAATTCGGTTCAAAGCCACTATTAAAGGGTACTTGGTGCAGTAAAATCCGTTCGTTTCGTGTGGTGCCCGCGGCCGGAAGTCACAATTCCATAAGCAACCATCACCGGGCTGACGTGGCTCTGTTGCTTCATGGTGCGCTGGCATACTCTCTCTACATGAGTCCAGACGCCTTGGTTGAAGACATTGCGCACCTCTTGGAAGTCTGGGTAGCCGGCTGGTCCGGCTGCCGCGGCTATGAGTTACGCCAAGAGGGCCGCTTCCCTGCCGCACTTCGCGCCGACAAGACCGGTGATTGGGAGTATTTTGCCCATGATCCGGCAGACGAAGAGTTCGCCGCCCTTGCGGATAAGACCGCAGAATCCCCAAACCGGATCCTGACGGTACTCACCAACGACGTCCAACGGTACAAATACCTCGCTGAACAGCGCGGACTCACCGTGACGTCCGCATCCCAGACCATGATGATCGTGGACATGGAAACCCAGGATTCCGAGGATCCGTGGCTCCCTGACGACGATTTGGAGCTCGTTACTTCCGAATCGAACGGCGTCCACCACGCGGTGGTCCACTCCGGCGAACAGGTGGCTGCCAGCGGCCGGGTCTACGTGGTCAACGGCACAGCCGTTTTCGACAAGATCGTCACAGAACCTGACTTTCAGCGCCGTGGTCTGGGCACCTTCATCATGAAGGCCCTCGCCGCCCAAGCGTTCTCGCATGACGTTGAGAACGGCCTTTTGTTGGCATCCTTGGACGGCCAGAAGCTCTACTCCCATCTGGGGTGGGACGTGGTGTGCCACGTCCTGATGATGTCCAGTGGTAGCGAAGGCTCGGACCTGTCAGGAGCGTAGAAACTCCCCCCCGCTTACAGCCAAGCCCGACGGCGGCGCCGCAAAGGTGCCGCCGTTGGCGTGCCCCCCCCACAGTGACAGAATGATTCGGTGGCTGCACCAAATTCACTGATCTCCTTGCTGGGCCGGACGCCGGACCCTGAGCAGCTGCGCCATGTCCACACCATCCCTGCCCGGAAAGCTGTGAACGAGCCCTGGCCCGGCTGGGTCCACCCGGATGTGGTGGCAGCCTACGGCACCCTGGGCATCCACGAACCGTACCGGCACCAGATCCAGGCGGCAGATCTCGCCCATTCCGGGCAGCACGTCGTCATCGCCACCGGAACTGCCTCCGGAAAGTCGCTCGCCTATCAGCTGCCCGCGTTGGACGCGATACACCGTTCGGAGCTGCGAGTCCTGTCCGATCCCGGAAAGATCCACGACGACGGCGCGGTCACGCTCTACCTGTCCCCCACCAAGGCCCTGGCAGCAGACCAGCTCTCAGCGATCCGCTCGCTGAAGCTGCCAACAGTCCGGGCAGAAACTTACGATGGCGACACCGATGTCTCGTCCCGGCGCTGGATCCGTGACCACGCCAATTTCATCCTTGCCAACCCTGACATGCTGCACTTCGGCATCCTTCCCAACCACACATGGTGGGCCCGGTTCTTCAGACGCTTGCGCTACGTCATCGTGGATGAAGCGCATAGTTACCGAGGCGTGTTCGGCTCACACGTGGCCAATTTGATGCGTCGCCTGCGCCGGATCTGCGCTTATTACGGTGCGGGGGGGACCTCCTTCCCTGAGCCTGTCTTCATAGCTGCTTCCGCCACAGCTTCCGATCCCGGGGGGGTGTCCTTTGGACGGCTCATAGGCGCCCCCGTCCGTGAAGTTTCCGAAGACTGCTCTCCGCACGGTTCCACTACGGTGGCCTTCTGGGAGCCGGCCCTGACCGATGTCAAAGGCGAGAACGGTGCTAAACAGCGGAGGACAGCCGTAGCTGAGACCGCGGATATCCTGGCCAACCTCGTCTCGTCACGCGTCAGGACCATCGCGTTCATCAAGTCGCGTCGCGGCGCTGAGTCCATTGCGTCCATTACCAAGAGACTGCTCGATGAGGTGGATCCCAGTCTCCCCGGGCGGGTGGCGGCCTACCGGTCCGGTACTTGCCCGAGGAGCGGCGGGCTTTGGAGCAGGCTTTGAGGTCCGGCCAGTTGCTGGGTGTCTCCAGCACGTCCGCCTTGGAACTTGGCATCGATATCTCGGGACTTGATGCCGTACTGGTGGCCGGCTGGCCGGGCACCAGGGCCTCGCTCTTTCAGCAGATCGGCCGTGCAGGCCGCGCGGGGGGGCAGGACGCTATTGCGGCTTTTGTGGCCAGCATGATCCCCTGGATACCTATTTGGTGAACCACCCGGAAGCGATCTTTGATGTCTCTGTGGAGGCGACTGTCTTCGATCCCGGGAATCCCTACGTCCTTGGCCCACACCTGTGCGCTGCGGCGGCCGAGTTGCCTATCGGTCCGGCGGAGCTGGATCTCTTCGGTCCCACTGCCGAGAGTCTCCTTGATCGCTTGGTGGTACAGGGCTACCTCCGCAAGCGTCCCGCGGGTTGGTTCTGGACCCACCCCGAGAGCGCTGCCGGGATGGTAAATCTCCGGGCCGACGGAGGCGGCCCTGTCAGTATCGTCGACGCCGAGACCGGGTCCCTCCTGGGAACCATGGACTCGCCACAGACCCACTATCAGGCCCACACGGGTGCCATCTATGTCCACCAAGGTGACAGCTACCTGGTGGAGGACCTCAACGAGACCGATCACTGCGTGATGGTCCGCCGGGTAAATCCGGACTTCTACACTACGGCTCGGGATGTAACCCAGATCGTAGTCCTTGAAACCTTGCGATCGGTCCAGTGGGGGGGTGACATCACCGTGCACTTTGGCGACGTCAAAGTAACCACACAAGTGGTCTCCTTTCAGCGCAAAGCCTTGATTTCGAACGAGATCCTCGGTGAAGAACCCCCCCTCGATCTGGGAGCCCGCGACCTGTTTACCAAAGCTGTCTGGTTCGTGGTGGACAACCGTTCGCTGCACGGAGCCGGTCTAGTGGAAGCGGAGTTCCCCGGTGCCCTGCATGCGGCTGAACATGCCGCGATTGGGCTCCTCCCCCTGGTGGCATCCAGTGACCGCTGGGACATCGGCGGCGTCTCCACCGCCCTGCATGCCGACACCGGCGTGCCAACGATCTTCGTGTACGACGGCCACCCCCGGCGGTGCCGGATTCGCTGAGCGGGGGGGCTTTGAAAAGGCCAAGATTTGGTTGACGGCAACCCGGGAGGCAATCAAGGCCTGCGAGTGTGATGCCGGCTGTCCTTCATGTGTTCAGTCTCCTAAATGCGGAAACAAGAACAACCCGTTGGACAAGGCAGCCGCCATCACACTCTTGGACGTGTTGTTGAAGGACGCCAGCTAGGTGCCTACGGAGGGGGGGGTCCGGCCCGTGCGCGGCCAGTGGCAACGCCCCACCGGAAGGGGTTTGCCACCTCAGTGGCGACCTCCACCACGTTCCCCCCCCGGCTACCGTGCAGGACGTGAGCTGCGTATCGTGCTTTTCGGCCACGTCTGCTGCGACGGCACAAGGTTCCCCCCCGGAAGCAAGACCCCCTGGCAGCATCTGCTGCTGCCAGAGCCGCCAGATCGGCTGCCGATGCGGCCCGGGATGCCATAACCCCTGCCTGCGCGAGGAAAAGCAGTCCAAGAAGCATCGCCATGACCACCGCCCCCAAGTCCCAGGGCGAGCACGGTTCCGGCCCCGCGCTCAGGCTGGATATTCACCAACACCCTCTTCACGGGGGGGTGCCCGCTTCTGCCCGTGCTGACGCAGAGGCCTTCAACGTCCACGGGACAAGCGGTCCTAATGCTCCGCCTACTGGCGACGAAGCTGTCACGGTCAGCCACTCGCCGTCGTCGGTCAGCGTCGCGCTGACGCCGTCCCCTGCAAGCCGCTTGACGATCCCTTCCACCGACCCGGTCGTCTCACCCCCGGGCGGAGGCGCGCGCTCCCGCCCTCACCGCTTCCTCCAGCCGGAGTTGGGTGATACCCGCTGCGCCGCCTGCCAGCAGGAATGCCAGGAGCAACACAACGGCCGGCAAGGCGACGGCAAACTCCGCAGTGACAGCGCCCCCCCGTTCCGTCTCTCCCCCGGAACACTCTCCCGCGGCAGGCAGCACATCCGTCATGGCAAGGACAATGCCGTACGGATCAGGTTGAGCAGGAAGCCGCGGACCTCCTCGCTCCGAAGGATGACTACAAGGAGGCCCGCGAGCCCAACAGCAGCGAGGGTAGCTATGGCGTACTCGGCGGTGGCCATGCCCACTTCCGAACCCATCAGCCTTGTCCTTGCCCAGAAGCCATCGTCAGCAAGTTGTCTGTCCCCCGAACTCCTCAAGATCGTCGAATCCCAGTTCGAACTGCCCGAGTTCGTCCTCGAGATCGAATCGCTCGAGGTCGTTATGCTCAAGCTCGTACTCGGAGAGCTCGTACTGCTGGGTTGTCGCCGGTTCTCCGGAAGAAACCTTCGGGTCTTCAACAGGCGCCGGTCGATCCCGGGGCAGATCACGGAGAATGTCAGGAAGGGTAGTTTTCACGGTGGGTTCCTTTCAAGAAGTGCCAGCGGGTCTGCCGACAGAATCGACTCTTCCGTGGCGGGGGGGAGCAACCCGAAAGAAGTCGATTCCTGCAAGTGGATAACCACTCCTGACTGGCTGGATGTGGAGGAAAGGTCGGAGTTCCTCATCGAGCAGGCTTTGCCCCTGCATCTCAGCCAGAGGGAAGCATGGCGATCAGGACGGGGGGGACGATTCCAAGGCAGATAAAGGCCGGCAACGAGCAGAGACCCAAAGGAACCACCAGCTTTACCCCCCAAGGCAGCTGCCCGCTTCTCCGCGGCCCGGAACTGCTCGCGCCGTTCCCTCGCGGCCTGTGCATAGAGGATGGAAGCAGACGGCGCACCGGTCAGGGCTGCAAAAGCCAGTGCGTCCTTGAGCCGGACTACTTCAGCCGGATGCCTGATAGGAGTCCGCCAGGCAGTCTCCCAGTCGGTGCCGAGGGCAAGTGCGGCAACAACCGGCCGGAGTGATTGCCTGATTGGTGGTGACGCACACTGTGCGATAAGTTCCAGTGCCCGCCGTATTCCAGCGCCCGCGTCGAGCATCGAGCCACCAGCTCCAGCATCATTGCAGTATCGCGGAGCCCGTCCGCAGCCGGGTCAACGCGGGCTGCCATCAATGACTTCTGCGGCGTTTCAGAATCCCAGTCACGAAGACGTAGCCGCGCCCTCAGCCGCGTGGGTGCCGCGAAGCTGATGAAGGCGGCGAGTGCCATGACTGCGATCATCAACAACACCGGAGCGCCGGGCATCAGCAGCCGCCAGCCGCAGAGGCGACCAGCCGTGAGGACCAAACCCGGCCTGCCACCGTCAGGAAGAGCCCAGCCGCGAACGTGGCAACCCCCAGGAAGTTGTTCAGTAAGATCCCCCCCAACGGATCCACGCCCAATGCCATCCCCAGGCCAAGCCCGAACACCGGGAGCCACGACAACAGGCGAACGGTAGCCTTGGGCCTGCGAGCGCCGTCTGGCGTGCTGCTTCGGAGTCCTCTTCGGCTTCCAGTTGAGCTGCGAACCGGGTGAGGAGGTCGGCTAAAGGACAGCCGCTGGTTTCGGCGATGTCCAGGCATGCTGCCAGTTCCATCCACACACGTCGTTCGGGTCTTCCACGCCGCGGAAACACCTTTTCTGCCGTTCCACGGATGGCGTCGGCAGAAGAATTTCCAACGGTTGACGCTGCCCGTGCTGCTGCAAGTACCTGTAGCGACTCGTGCGACAGCCCGGCATTCCCCCTTCTGCGCTACTACGGCCGGGCCACCGTCCGTGATTTGCCGTGAACCATGGACAATCCATAGTTCTTCCCACAGTCTCGTGATTCCCCCGCCCGCCGCGCAGGAGGGCTGCGAGCTGTTGCACCAGCACCACAAGTGACAACGGCTCAGTCCGCTTTCGTCGTGAGCGGCCGTGCCACACCCCCCCACACGAGCCTTGGTGCTACCACTCCGGCCTCTCGGCTCCCGCAGGCTCGTCCGAATTCGTCGCCTCCCGGCACCATGGCCGCTGAACTGCAGCCACGCCGCCAATGCGGCCATGAGGACAATCGCCCCCCCGATCATGGGCCGTCCCCCCCGGCTTGTGGCAACAAATCATCGTGTTGCGGATAGTCATCCACTTCAAGCGGCGCCAGGGAGAGCCGGGCGGCGAGTCCGGGCCATGCTGGGCCGTATGTCATTCCTGACCGGCTCCAGCTGAGGGCCGGCACTACTTTCTGGCCCGCCCGTGTATCGACGACTACGCCAATGGATGCCACTTTCCGCCCCCCCGACGAGGATCGGTCTACGTGAATCACCACGTCCAAGGCACTGGAGACTTGCAACCGAACGGCTTCGGCATTCAAGCCAGCCAGGGCGCCGAGGGCCACCAATCGTGCTGGCACAGCCTCGGCGGTGTTGGCGTGAATAGTCCCACCGCCACCGGTGTGACCGGTGTTGAGTGCGGTCAGCAATTCACGGACTTCGGCGCTCGGCACTCGCCTACAATCAGCCTGTCCGGCCGCATGCGTAGTGCTTGGCGGACCAGGTCTCCAAGGTCCAGGGCCCCCCCTCCTCCTCAAGGTTTCCGTGGCGCGATTCCAGCGTCACTACGTGCGGGTGGACAGGGTTGAGCTCGGCGGCGTCCTCGATGAGCACCAATCGCTCCGCCGGATGGCTCAACCCGAGCATGGTGGAGAGCAGGGTTGTCTTTCCTGAGCCTGTGGCACCGCTAATAAGGAAGCTCAGTTTGTGCGCCATGATGGCACGCAGAACCGACTCGACGTGCTCAGAAAACATCCCGCGTTCCCTCAACTCGGCCAGGGTGAACACCTCTTCCCGGCGGATGCGGATGGACAACAGGGTGCCTGCCGTTGATATCGGTGCGAGGACTGCATGGACCCGGTAGCCTCCCTCGAGCCGGACATCCACGCAGGGGGGGAGCCGTCGTCCAGTCTCCTGCCCCCCCGGCTGAAACCAAGCGGGTGGCCAGCAACCTGATCTGTTGTTCAGTATCGAAGTGAACCGCTGAACGTTCCAAGCCCTTACCGCGGTCCAACCAGACTGAATCGGGACCGTTAACGAAGATGTCAGTGACCGAAGGATCCTGGGCAAGGTGTTGGAGGGGTCCCAGCCCGTTCAGTTCCGCATTGATGGACTCCGCCGCTTCCAACGCCCCCGGCAGTACCCAGTAGCCTGCCGCTGGCCTGCACAGCTGCTGCGACCGTAGACGGCGTTACGGGTCCGTTCCCTGCGAGCACTGACTCCCGCACCGTCTCAAGAAGGACGGTGTCCAGCCTGCGGCCCTGCCGACGGCGGGTCCCCCCTCGGCGAAGCGGCTCATTGGATGGCGCCGTTCAACTCCAGCACAGAGTTCAACTCCAGCACAGAACCGGCTAAGCGGCTGATCGGTTTTCGACGTCCGAGTTCCAGCAACCGTCCACGTTCGGCGCCTGACGCCACGCCACGCATCTCGGGAAGGACGCCCAACAAGGGCAATCCCAAAGACTCGGAGATCAGCGGAGCGTCCACGGACGTAGCGCCGGTTCCGCGGACCAGAAGTCCGACGTCGACGGGTGGGAGCTCGTTGAGGACGCGCGCGGCCGCCACCGCGCATTTGAGGTGGGCCTTGCTCAGCAGCAAGATCCTGTCGCAGTCCCACGCGAGCGTCCCCAGTCCTTCCGCGCTGCGCCCGATATCCACCAGGACGAGTTCGAAGCTTCGGCGTGCGGCGTCAACCACGGCAGCTACAGCACCGGCCGCGGGGGATATGGGCCGGTTCCCTGGTCCCGGGCCATGACAGGAAGGCGAACCCGCCTGCGACGGGCAGGGAGTCCCGGAACTGCGAGGGATCAATGCTGCCGCGGGTTTCGGCGAAATCCGGCCAACGTAGGCCCGGAATCTCGTCGGCCGTCACCGCCAGTTCAAGTCCTCCGCCCCAACGGTCACCATCGATGAGCACGGTGCTGACGCCATGCCCTGCCGCAGCCTGGGCCAGCCAAATCGCGGTGGTTGTAGCTCCCGCCCCACCACTGCCGCCGATGACTCCGATGACCGTGCCCCCCCGGGGGGTCTGGAGATCCGGACATGCTGAGGTGTTCAGCCAGCCAGGCGGCGGCCTCGGGTAGAACGGCTACCCGTTCAGCTCCCAGCGCAGCAGCTAAACGCCATAGCCCGTCACCTTCAGAGGCTTTGCCGAGCAAAACTGTGGGAGCCCTCCGCCGCGGGGGGGCAGTTCGCGGATATCACTGCCCACTAAAACGACGTCGGCGTTATCCCAACCATGGACGGCCTCCGCCACGTCAATGGCCGTTCTGAGGCTTCCGCCTGCCGCTGCGATTATCCGTTTGGCTTCTTCCTGAAGGTAGGGGTCGCCGGAAACAAGCAGTATCCCGACGGCGTCGCGGGGCACCCAGGATCCGTCCGCGTCCCCCCCCTGCGGTGTGCGGCTGCTTTGCCCGTGGTGCTTGCTGGTTTGCCCTTGCCGACGATTTCGCATGCTCATGGCATTCACACTGATTGACGCGGCCGGGACTACAAAAGGTCTGCATGCCTTATGTGCACAACCCGGGACGGCTGCAGCTGTGGAGGAACAGTCGCGCCCCGCACCGGGACGCGCCCCGCACCAGGACCAGGAACACCACAGCACCCCTCCGCACAGCAGAATGGAACCATGTATTTGCTGCTCGCCGCCCACCAGGAAGGCGCAGCCATACAAAGGATCTCCCCCCCCGCCGGAAAGGCCACTGCTGACGCGCGCGTCGTTACCCGTGGCGAGCTGCCCGGCGTCGTGCGTGAATTCGAAGCGCAACGGCCCCCCCGCTGGGTGTGGCATCGCGCCCAGGATTGGTATCCGGAACTGCTGACCCATGGCATGGAACTGGAGCGCTGCCACGATCTGGCGCTCTGCGGACCATTCTGGCCCACTCTGAATTCACTGCGCATACGGACTACGCCAGGCATGCGGTCAAGCTCACGCAGGACGACGACTCGACACCGCCACGGGCTCTTCAGCCGCCGCCACCGCCCGTGGACCAAGGCGCGCTCTTCGAGGACATTGCACCGTCCAGCTCCAAAGCGGGGGGGCTGGCTGAACTCAGGGAAGAATTCGCTGCCCAGCAGCACGCCATCTCCCAGGTCTCCGAGGCTCACCAGCAGAAACAACGCCTACAGCTACTCCTTGCCGCGGAGTCGGCGTGCGCCATCATCGCCATCGAGATGCAGCACGCCGGCGTCCCTTGGCGCGAAGAGCTGCATCAGCAGATCCTCGCCGATGTCCTGGGTCCCAGGCCGCCGCTCGGGCACCGGCCGCCGGCACTTGAGGCTCTCTGCGCCGAGCTTCGGAGCATCCTTAACTCCCCCCCCAGCCTGAATCCGGACTCCCCCCCGCAGGACCTCATGCGTGCCTTGCACCGGAACGGAATCGAGGTCAAAAGCACCCGCCAATGGGAGCTCCAGGAATCGAAGCACCCTGCCATCCAGCCCCTGCTCGCCTACAAGAAACTTTCCCGCCTGCACACCGCCAACGGCTGGTCCTGGTTGGACGCGTGGGTACGTGACGGGCGGTTCCACCCGGAGTACGTGGTGGGTGGGGTAGTGTCCGGCCGCTGGGCATCACGCGGTGGTGGTGCGCTCCAGATCCCGCGTAACATCCGGGCCGCGGTCCATGCGGACCCGGGTCACAAACTCATCGTCGCCGATGCCTCGCAATTGGAGCCGAGGGTCCTCGTGGCACTGGCGCAAGACACGAAAATGGCGGAGGCGGCTCGCGACAAGGACCTCTATGCCGGCATCGCTGCCCAAGGTTTTGGCGGTGACCGTGCCAAAGCAAAGATTGCGCTTTTGGGAGCCATCTACGGCGCTACTACGGGTGAGTCGGGCAGGCTCATGCCGCAGCTCACGCGTACCTATCCACGCGCCGTCGGGTTCGTGGAGCAGGCTGCTCGTGAGGGCGAAGCAGGCCGGACAGTCACCACCCGGCTGGGCAGGAGCAGCCCGCCACCGTCGGCTGGTTGGTTGCGGAGCCAGCAGTCCACCACTGCCGAGGAACAGCGCCGCGCTGACAACCTGGCCCGGTCCAGGGGCCGTTTCACCCGCAACTTCGTAGTCCAAGGCTCGGCTGCTGAATGGGCGGCGTGCTGGCTGGCGGAATTACGACGGCGGTTGAGGGCTTCGCGCGCCGAAGGCTCACCTATCGGGGGGGAACTCGTCTTCTTCCTGCACGACGAAGTGATGGTTCACGCACCCGACCATGCGGTAGACGCCTGTATCCGGGCCATCGAAGAAGCGGCAACAGCGGCGAAAGAACTGATGTTCGGGCGGATCCCTGTGGAATTTCCGGTGAGTGTCGCCGTCGTCGATTCCTACGACAAAGCGAAGTAGCCGGACCATAGCCCGAAGCCGCCGGACTATCCAGTCATATCTCCCCGTATGAGGCGGGATGACCCGCCGGGTACGGGTACTGCAAAGTAACTTTAGTTCGCCCTTGGTTCTGGCTAGTCTCACTATGTGGATAGTTTTGCTGGTCCACATCTGTGTGCAAGGAAGCATCAAAAGGGGGGGAAGCATTTCGATGGCTGGCAGGTTTGAAATTCTCAAGGACAACGACGAAGGTTACCGGTTCCGCCTTACTGCGGCCGACGGAACCGTCGTGGCCGTATCACCAACTTTCACGCACCTGGAAGGTGTGGTCGCCGGCATCAACGCCGTGCGGGAAAACGCCGCGACCGGACTGATCGTGGACCGTTCGACGACGGCCCGCAAGGCTGCCTAAACAGTCACCAGCGCGCAGGGCCAGTCTGGTAAGGACTCGTCAGAGGTCGATATCCCGCAGCTTGTCCTTGTCCCAGGGAACGGTCCAGCCAGTTCGTCGAAGAGTCCGCTGAGGACCAGTCCCGTGAAGCCCCATACCAGCACGCCATTTACGGTGAAACCAGGGCTGGTGTACGTGCGGCCGAACCGGGAGATGGTGGCCGTGACGCGATTAACCGGGTCCAGGAGGTCACGCACGGGCACCCTGAAGACCTGCGCAGACTCGGCGTAGTCCACTACCCGAATGGGCGATGGTGCATCCCACCACGCCAGCACCGGCGTCACCCGGAAGTTGCTGCGAATGAGGCCAAGTTCCGGGATGACTCCGAGAACCCGGACGCCACCCGCATCCAGGCCCGTTTCTTCCACAGCTTCACGAAGGGCGGCGGCCACTACCGACTCATCTTCCGGATCCACGCTGCCGCCCGGGAACGCCACTTGGCCCGGATGGTCGTCAAGGGTGTGCGCCCGTTCCAGCAAGAGGACATCGAGGTCGGCCGGCGCGATAGGCCGCCCCCCCGATTCGGCAGGAATGTTGTCCAGTACGCCGAAAAGCATCAAGACTGCCGCGGCCCGGTTGGTTTCGGGGGGGTGACGGGAAGCTTCTCCCAGAGGGCCGTGTGCTGTTGCTGGCCGTCTTCAAAGCGGGCGACCAGCGCTGAAAGTTCCTCAAGCGCGGTCACCCGGGCCTCCTTTGCGATTCCATGCGGATCTCCGCAGCCCTGTGCGTCTCGGCCAGGAGCTTTTCCAGCAACTCTTCGTTTCCAGGCGCAAGCTCATACTTCAGCAGCTTGGCTGCCTTGACGGGGGGGTCCGTTTCGCCCTCGCCATAGCTCGGACAGAGGCTCGCGACCGGCAGGCACCACAGGCCGGCTTCCTGGAATGGCAGACCCTGCGACCGTGGAACACCACTCGATGCGAGAGCATGGTCCAGTCCCGGGGGGTTCAAACAAGTCGGCGACGTCGAACTCGATCTTCACAGGATCGTCCGAGGCCGTCCACCCGAACCGGCGGGCCAGCCGACCAAAGTGCGTATCCACCGTGATCCCGGGAACGCCGAACGCATTACCCAAAACCACGTTCGCGGTCTTGCGCCCGACGCCCGGGAGCGTCACCAAATCTTCAAGACGTCCCGGGACCACGCCGTCGTACTCATCCACAAGCCGTGTACTGAGTGCCAGGACGTTCCTCGCTTTGGCCCTGAAGAAGCCCGTCGGCTGGAGTATGGTCTCCAGCTCGACGGGATCCGCTTCAGCCATGGCGCGGGCATCGGGGGGGTAGCGGGCAAACAGGATCTTGGTGACCTGGTTGACCAGCACATCAGTGGTTTGGGCCGAGAGGACCGTGGCCACCACCAGCTCAAAGGGGTTCCTGAAATCCAACTCCGCATGCGCGTAGGGATACTTGTCAGCGAGAACCCTGTTGATCTTGCGTGCCCGGCGTTTGAGTGCGAGCAGCGAACCAGCTTCAGCGATGGCCACGGGTCCTGCTTAGCCGCGTTCGATGTTGCTGAGCTCCCGGAGAACCCCCAACCTTGCCGTCGGTGTCCTGAACCAGGAATTCATGACCGCGGTCCTCCAACGCCAGGACCCATCCGCCGGGTTCGATGGTGAAAGCGGGAGCGCCGGAGTGTTCGTCGTAAGCGGTCCGGGGCTGGGCGACGGCGAACCAGAAGGCCTCGTACTGTGGTGAATCTGATTCTTCCGGACGGCTGGCCGGATCCACGGTGGCGCCAATCGAGTCACTGACCTGCGTGTGTCACCGGAGACTATGGGCGTGGCCATGGTTGCAGCCCAAGGCTGCTGAGGCGCTGGCTGAGTGGTAGCGGGCTGAGCCGCATGCTGGGTGGTGGCTGGCTCTGACGCTGTACCGGAGGCCTTTACCTCGGTGTCCTTTGCACCAGACTCTTTCCCGGACTCTGTGCGCTCCGGCGAAGGAACGGCGGGAGAAGCGCCTGCGCCGGACGGCGCGGGAAGAGATGCGGAGCCAGCGGTTGCCGGTCCGGATGTTCCGGAGCCGGTACCGTCCGCCGGCTTATCGTCGGCTGAATGCACGACGGCGGAGGCTTCGGTAGCCGGCGACGGCGTAGTTCCGTAGCTGGCCGGAGGAGCGAAGGGGCTGGAGCCTGTGGCGGCACCTGCGCCAGGAGCGCCCGCGCCGGGAGCGCCGGTGGAAGCTGCGGCTGCCGCTGTACCTGAAACATGGGCGACGGGTGCTTCGTATCCGGGCGTCGATCCTTGGAATCCCGGCGTTGAACCGGTTGTGGCGGCAGCTTCGCCGCTTTAGGGGCCTCGGCGCTTGGGGGCAGCCGGTTTGCGGCTGGGGGACAGCTGCCTCGCGGGCAATAACGTGAGCCGGCGTCTCAGTACGGCCCTTGAAATCAGCGGAAAGCCACGGAAGGTGAGGAGCCAGAACCGTTGCAGCCAGCAGGCCTACAGAACCGACCAAACCCAGCAGGACGCTGCCATTGAACGAGTTGGCAATAGTGAGGAAGAACAAGGGGGAACGCGAACGAGGCAACCACGGACGCGAACTGATCGACGGACAGCGAGCCAACACGGACGACTGTTCCCGGCTGCAGCCTGCGGGCCACGAAGAGCGCCACCACCACCAGCGGCAGGATGATGCCCAGCAGCAGGAAGAACAGGTTTCCGAGGTTCCAGAGGTTGTAAAGGTCCCCGAACATCGGCAGGAGCGACGCGACGAACATCAGGAGCGTGGAGCCGAAAACAGTAAGATCGCGGATGGTGAATGGCCCGGCGACGGCGTCATACTTGGCAGCGTCGTTCTTGCCGGCAGCGTCGTTTTTAGCAGCAGCGTTGCCACCTGCAGAGGTGGCCGTTCCAGCCGTGGTGTCCGGTCCCGTCGGCTGTGAGTCGTGCGGGCCTGGGCTCAGCTGGTTCATCTATTTCTCCTTCGTACGGCGGCGTCTTGGACAGTCCGGCCCGGCGACCTCCGCGGGATTCCGCCGAGAACCGGACACGCCAGAAGTGCGTCCCAAGACTTCTTCAGCCTATGTCACCCCCCCACTGACAGGGTTCTAGCTGAAAACGGCCATACAGCTTCGCCCACAGCAAACTCCAAGGTTCCTTACGGATGGCAGCCCACCGATCCCCCCCCGCCGGCAGCGGCGGCCCGGGTCCGCGTCGTGCGTCATGTAAACGGTTCCCCCCCACCGCCGAAGCCGCCATTCGTCGCTAAATCCGCGCCGCTCACGGCCGCATTTGTGACGACGCACACGTAGCACTTCGCTAAGCGATAGTGTTGATGCCGGACAGCACTCTGCGGACCTTGAGGGACGCGCTCGACGCCGACGACGGCCCGGGCGGGGACCTCACGGCAGGATCCGCGCAGCAAAGATCGATGAATGATGAGGTTCACCATGTCCCAGGACACCACCGGATCCACGGCCACCGCTGCAGCTTCAACGGCTCAGAACGGTCCCGCCGCACACGTTGAGGCACTTGAAAACCTCCTCCACGAGAACCGCAAGTTCGCCCCGTCGGCAGAGTTCGCCGCAAACGCCGTCACAAGTGCTGACGCCTACAAAGAGGCAGAGGCGGACCGTCCTGCGTTCTGGGCCAAGCAGGCCCGCGAGCTGTTGAGCTGGGACAAGGACTTCACCGAGGCGCTGGACTGGTCCAACCCGCCGTTTGCCAAGTGGTTCGTCGGCGGCGAAGTCAATGCGGCTTACAACGCGCTTGACCGTCACGTGGAAAACGGCCTGGGTGACCGCGTTGCCATCTACTTCGAAGGCGAGCCCGGGGACACCCGCACCTACACGTACGCGGAACTGACCGAAGAGGTGAAGAAGGCTGCCAACGCCTTCGAGTCCCTCGGTGTTGCCAAGGGTGACCGCGTGGCCGTGTACTTGCCCATGATCCCCCGAGGCCGTCATCACGCTGCTTGCCTGCGCCAGGATCGGGGGGGCGGTGCACTCGGTGGTCTTTGGCGGTTTCTCCGCTGACGCCCTGCGCTCCCGGATCGAGGACGCCGAAGCCAAGCTCGTTGTCACCGCCGATGGCACCTACCGCCGCGGCAAGCCCAGTGCCCTGAAGCCCGCAGTGGACGAAGCCCTGAGCAAAGAGGGCCACACCGTCCAGAACGTGGTTGTGGTCAAGCGCAACGGCGAGGACGTCAACTGGGTAGAAGGACGCGACCTCTGGTGGAGCGAGACGGTAGACCTCGCAGAGAAGGAGCACACCGCCGTCGGGCATGACTCCGAACACCCGCTGTTTATCCTCTACACCTCCGGCACCACGGGCAAACCCAAGGGCATCCTGCACACCACCGGCGGCTACCTTACGCAGGCCGCGTACACGCACAAGGCAGTGTTCGACCTCCACCCGGAAACGGACGTGTACTGGTGCACCGCCGACGTCGGATGGGTCACCGGCCACTCATACGTCACCTACGCTCCGCTGATCAACGGCGCCACGCAGGTCATGTACGAAGGCACCCCCGGACTCCCCCCCACCAGGCCGCTGGTGGGAAATCGTGGAGAAGTACAAAGTCTCCATCCTCTACACCGCGCCGACTGCCATCCGGACGTTCATGAAGTGGGGCCGGGACATCCCGGACAAGTACGACCTCTCCTCCATCCGCGTCCTGGGCTCCGTGGGCGAATCCATCAACTGAAGCGTGGATGTGGTACCGCGACGTCATCGGTGCCAACGCCGGCAAGAAGGGCGAAAAGAAGGAACACCCCCCCGCCCCCCCGATCGTGGACACCTGGTGGCAGACCGAAACCGGTGCGCAGATGATCGCGCCGTTGCCCGGCGTAACCGCCACCAAGCCCGGCTCCGCGCAGGTTCCGCTGCCCGGCATCGCCGTGGACGTCGTGGACGAAAACGGTCAATCCGTGGCGAACGGCGAGGGAGGCTACCTGGTGGTCCGCGAACCGTGGCCCTCCATGCTCCGTGGTATCTGGGGCGACCCCCCCGAGCGTTTCAAGGACACTTACTGGTCCCGGTTCGAGGCGATGTACTTTGCCGGAGACGGCGCCAAGAAGGATGAAGACGGCGATGTCTGGCTCCTGGGCCGCGTGGACGATGTCATGAACGTCTCCGGCCACCGCCTCTCCACCACGGAGATCGAGTCCGCCCTCGTCAGCCACCCGTCCGTCGCCGAAGCAGCCGTGGTTGGCGCCGCAGACGAAACCACGGGCCAGGCAGTGGTCGCGTTCGTCATCCTCCGCGGTGACGCCGTGAACAAGGGCGACGAAACCGTCCTGGAACTGCGCAACCACGTGGGCAAGGAAATCGGCCCGATCGCCAAGCCCAAGCAGCTGCTCATCGTTCCGGAACTGCCCAAGACACGCTCCGGCAAGATCGTCCGCCGACTCCTTAAGGACATCGCAGAAGGCCGCGACACCGGCGACGCCACCACCCTGGCAGACCCCGGCATCATGACCCAGATCGCGGAGTCCCTCCGCAAGTAAGTAGTTCACGACGGCGCCACTCACCTCTTGAGGCGAGCGGCGCGTCGTGCGTTAAATGCCTTGCGTGACGCAGCGGTGTCGCCGCCGCGCTGGGCCTGTCCGGCTCCGGAAGCCTCCCGCCCTAGACTGGAGCCAGATTCAGCCCCATGTTTGACGAGGTTCCCAGAAAGGCCCTGATGCTTCAGGCAGCACGCCACTCCGCCATCATCGACGCGTCCAGCGGGAACGCGTGGTGCGGGTCTCGGACCTCGCGCAATTGCTGGGCGTGTCCCCCCCATGACCGTGCGCCGCGACATCGAAGCCCTTGAGGAAGCCGGCCGCGTTGAGCGCATCCACGGCGGAGCCAAACTGCCCGGTGATGCGAGCACCCACGAACCCGGATTCGAGCTCAAGTCCACGCAGCTGACCGCGGAGAAACACGCAATCGCCGTTGAGGCCGCGTCCCTTGTCCAGGAAGGCATGGCAATCGGCCTCGGCGCCGGCACCACCACGTGGGCCTTGGCGAAGGAACTCGTCAACGGGCCCCCCCGCATCACCGTGGTCACCAACTCGGTGCGCATCGCCGACCTCTTCCACCACGCTCCTCATCCGGCCCCCGCCACGCTTCGGATCCACAGTGATCCTCATCGGCGGCGAGCGAACACCGTCCGACGCCTGGTGGGCCCGATAGCCACATCCTCGCTTAAGCAGCTCCACCTGGACGTCCTGTTCCTGGGTGTCCACGGCATGGATGGCCACGCCGGTTTCACCACCCCCCCCAACCTCCTGGAAGCGGAAACCAACCGCGCCTTCATGGCATCTGCCCGGAGCACCGTTGTCCTGGCCGACCACAGTAAATGGGGGGGCGTGGTGGGCATAGCCTCGATCGCCCAACTGGAAGAGGCCGACGAACTGATCACGGACTCACTGCTGGGTGAAGACGCCCGGCGCGTACTGGCCGAGAACGTTGCAAAACTTAGGATCGCCGAGGCCTAGGAAGCTAGGCTGCCGCCCCCCACCCTGGACGAAATAGCCGACCCCAGCAGCAGCACCCGGAACGTACGCTCAGTGGCCTCCTGGAGGAGCATGGCTCCCTCAGCGACAGCACGGCTCAAGTCCATGGGAATGGGGATGATTCCTGCAATGGCATCGATTCCGGCGGCATGAACGTCGGCTGCGTCCTTGCCAATGGAGCCGGCAAAGGCCAGCACCGGCACTCCGGCCCGCTGTGCACGCCTGGCGACTTCCGCCGGAACCTTGCCGCGGGGCGTCTGGAAATCTATGGCGCCCTCGGCCGTGACCACCAGGTCCGCTTGGCAATGTGGGCGTCGAGGTCTATCCCGGCGAGCCCGGAATCCAAGAGGAGCTCGAACCTGGCACCAGCCGTGCGCCTACGGCTGCGAGACCAGCACCCAGTCCACCCGAGGCGCCGGTTCCCGCACCGTTCCTCAGGAAATCCTCAGGCGTACCAGTAGCCTCTGCCAGCAATCCGGCCCAATGATCCAAGCCCTTGGACAGTTCTTCCACCTGATCCGGCGTTGCGCCCTTTTGCGGACCGAAAACCCGGGCCACTCCCTGCGGCCCGCACAGGACATTGAACGGGTTCAGCGCCAACTCCAGTTGGCATGCGGCCAGTCGGGGATCCAGACCTGAAAAGTCCACACTGGCCGCGCTGCACAGTGCAGCGCCACCCTCAGGAAGAGCCTGGCCGTGCGCGTCCAGGATTCTGACGCCCAAGGCACGCAAGGCGCCCGCACCGCCGTCGGACGTTCCCGAATCACCGCACCCCCCCACCACGATCCGTTCCACGCCCTGATCCAGCGCAGCAAGGATCAATTCACCTACACCGCGGGTGGTGGTCTTCCCTGGATTGCGCATGGTCCCGGGAACCAGGCGGAGGCCTGCCGCTGCTGCCATCTCGACCACTGCCGTGGGCCGGTCCACCTTACCGAGAACAGCGAAGTGTGAATCCACTATGCCTCCAACCGGCCCGGTGACCCGCGCGCGGATGATCTTCCCGGCGGTGGCGCTTGCGAGCGCAGCCGCAGTGCCCTCGCCGCCATCGGCCATGGGTACTGCGCTGATGCTCACTCCTGGAATAACGCGCCGGATGCCAGCGGAGATAGCCGCTGCCACTTCCACGGCATCAAGGCTTTCCTTGAAACCGGAAGGAGCTACCAAAATCCGTTGCGGGATGGACATGACCATGAGGACACCTGTTTCTAGTGGGTTTATGGCGAATTCTTGTGTCTTAAGGAGCGGTAAAGAGAGGCAGGCCGAGCAGCGGCCAGAGGAAAAAGCTGAACAGAAGAACCAGGACGGCGCTCAACGGCGCCAACCAGGCCGAAAGCCTGAGGAGGTCGGCGGGCTCGTAGTTGGGCCGCCCGTCCGATTCGGCGAAGATGGCCACCGGTTTGGCCGAGCTGGTGAGGGTGTGGCAGAAGCCCGCTGCTGCAGTGGACGCGAAGGCGACCGCCATGGCGTCCACTCCCATGGGCGCTGCCGAGGCCACAACCATGGGAATGAGCACGGCAGAGCGGGCCGACCGCGACTGGATCACCAGATGGGCGGCTGTTGAAGCCAGCACCACAAGCACCACGAACACGTATGGTTTAGCTGCCCCCCCAAAGACGGCAACCGGTCCCAGTATGGACGTGGCCAGCCAGTCCGCTGCTCCGGTGGTCACAAGGCTGGATCCAAGGGCCAAGGTGGCAGCCATGAAGATCAACATGGACCACGGGACTTTCTTGAGAGCAGCTGCCAACGTGATGGATCCATAGGAGGGCAGGGAGACCACCAAGCTCCCATCAGCGCCACCAACGCCGGGTCCAACCCGTGGATCGGCTCGGTGCACCAAAGTGCCACCACAGCAGCCAGCAACAACAGCGAACGCTGCTCATCCAGGTCCAACGGGCCGGTAATGCGCTGTTTGTTGTCTTCCTGCAATTGGTTGAGCTGCACCTTCAAAGGTTCCGCCCGGTCATTTGGCGACGTGAAGAGCCTGACCACCAGCTCCGTGGCCATGAAGGAGGACGCCAAGGCCAGCGGAAGGCCCAACAGCAGCCACGAAGCAAAGTCGAAGCCCGGGTGGCCGGCCGACTGCAGGATTTGGCTAGTGATCAGATGCGCGCCGGCTCCGAGGAAGGACCCCCACTGCGGAGAGAAGTATGACGGTGGGGGGGAACAACACCGCGAGCATTTTCACCACCGCCGGCCGGTCCTTGAAGACCTTCCGCAAGGTCAGGAAGATGGGCAGCACCAACGCTGCCGTCCGGAGGTGGCTGGAATTGCGAACGCGGTTACCACCAGTCCAAGGCAGGATAAGTGCGCCAACTGCCTCACGGAACGGGCACCGGAGATGATGAATGCGGCGCCCCTGGCCGCCAAGCCGGTCGATGCCACTGCGCTGGCAATGACGAACGCAGCCATCAGCAGCCAAATAGAGTCCTCACCCAGCGCTGCAAAGAGGCGCTCCGTGGGGAGGGTCCCGCTGATGACAAGCGCGACGGCGGCGCCAAGGGCTACGTAGGTGTCCTCCACCGTGGAGAAGATCCAGAACCAGATGGCGGCGACAAAGACGCAGAGCGTCACGGCCGCGTGGCCGTCCAGGCCCCCCCATCCATTGACTGAATTGATGGTCAGCGCCACCATGATGGCTACTGCCACGAGCAAGGCAATAGCAGCCGAAGGACGGAGGACTCTCCGTCCGCCTCCCCCCCGTTCCGGCAAGTGCTCAGGACTCTGTGGCGCGGAGCTGTAGTAGACCTGACTCATGTCAGCCGGTATCCCGCGCCACGGATGGTCTCCAGCCGCTCTGCGCCGATCTTGGCGCGGAGCGCGCGGACGTAGACGTCCACCACATTCGATGCGGGGGGGTCGAAATCCATGTTCCAGGCGTGGGAGATCAGCTGCTCCCTGCTCAAGACCTGGCCGGGATGGCGGAGGAAGACCTCGAGGAGCGAGAACTCCCTGGCTGTGAGATCGGCTCCGGCATCACCGACGCGCACTCTACGACTCCGTAGGTCCAGGACCATGTCGTCGTGGGCGAGGTTCAGGACCGGAGCGTTATCTGCGTCATCATTCAAGCGCAGGCGTATCCGCGCCAGCAGTTCGGCGAATTGGAATGGCTTGGTCATGTAGTCGTTAGCGCCGCTCTCCAGTCCATACACGGTGTCTGCCACGGAATCGCTGGCAGTCAGCACGATCACGGGCGTCTTGGAGCCTCACTGCGGAGCCGCTCCAGCACTTCGAAGCCGCTGAGCATGGGAAGGCCGATGTCCAGGATGATCATGCCGAACTCGCCGGACCGGGCCAGCAGCAGCGCACTGGCTCCATCGTCCACAGTCAGGCACGTGTAACCCGCCGCCCTCAGGCCCTTCTCAATGAAATCGGCTATCCGCCTGTCATCCTCGGCAATCAGGATCCTGCTCACTTTTGATGCTCCTTCACTTGATCCAGGCGTTCGGTGACGTCGCCGTTCGAGGCGGGATCGCCGTCGTACACCGGTGACGGCACTGTGATGCCGAAAGTGGCACCATTTCCCGGAGTGCTGCGGACCCAGGCAGTACCGTGATGGGCCTCCGCGATACTGCGGACAATGGCCAGGCCCAATCCTGCGCCAGGCCGGGCCCGGTCAGTGTCCTGGGCTGCCTGGCCCCGATGGAAACGACCGAAGATGCGGGCTGCCTCGTCTTCGTCCACTCCCCTGCCGTGATCCGAAACCCACAGGGTAAAGTGACGGGCGCCGCCTTCCCCTTCGAAACGCGAGCCAAGGCTGATCGTGCTGTCCTCCGGGGGGAGTACTGGCAGGCATTGGTGGCCAATTGCAGCACCGCTTGGGTGATGCGTTGGGCGTCCACATTGATGCTTCCCTCGGCGATTTCCAGGATGGGCCACCCCCCTTGGTCCAAGAACCTGTGCTTTTGCCTCGATATCAAGCAGGAGGGTGGCAGCGTCGGTACGCCGTGGTTGTGCGAACCCGGGACGGTCCACTTTCGCCAGCAGCAGCAGGTCCGAAACTATCCGGCCCATCCGTGCGAGTTCGTCATCCACCAACGCGAGGGTCCGGGCACGGTCAGCTTCGTCGTCTTCCATGAGCTCAAGGTGGCCGCGTATCACTGTGATGGGGGTGCGCAGTTCATGCGATGCGTCATCCACGAAGGCCCGCTGGGTGCGATAAGCCGACTCGAGCCGGTCCAGCATGGTGTTGAAGGTGACGGCCAGCGCCGAAATGTCGTCATTGCCCCCCCGAACAGGGACGCGCGCTGTCAGGTCATTTTCGGAAATGTCCTCCGCCACCCGGCGCACCTCCCTGACAGGAGACAGGATCTGGCCGGCCACCAGCCACGCAATACCTGCGGTCACAATGAGACCGCCCAGGGAGACGAAAAATATCGTCAGTACCGTGCCGGCTACTTGATCCTCACGAGGCCCATATAGGTACCCACAATGAGGTGCCCGGTTTCGTTTCCCGAGACCACCGGCAAGCGCACCCAGTGCATCTCGCCTTCACTGGTATGCGCGATCCCGGACGAAGCATTCCCGGTTCGGATGGAGTCCATCAGGGCCTGATCCCGGGGCAGGTCGTGGCCAGCGGCCTGCGAACTCAAGGCACCGGTGGGGGGTGTACAGGGTGCGCTGGCCAACAGTTCCCACAATGACTTCACCTTGGGCGGCCGATTGCCGGCTGAGGAAGATCTCCAGCATCTTCTCGATGGAGCTGAAGGCTTGGCCGTGGTGGGATCCACGCCTTCGGCGGCGAAGGCACGGAACTCCTGCAATTCCTGGTTGATGTCCTGGTGGGCTTGGGTCTGGGCGCCGTTCAGCAGCAGTGACCTCATGGTGAGCATAACCGCCAGCAATGTCAGGGCAGTGGTTAGCAGTATCCAGGCGGCGATGCGCCATCGGGCGGGAACTCTTGATCCAAGCCGGGCTCGGGAACCTTTGGTTCCGGGGGGGTGCCGGTCCGGTACGTCGGGCATTGTTGCCCGTTCAATTTCTGACACAGTCATCAGTCCTCCACCTCGCCGGCGTCATCGTCGTCGTCGATGACCACGGGAGGCACCACCGGCACCGGGGGGGCAGCAGGCGGG
>BBFS01000049.1 GCA_001313365.1 Paenarthrobacter nitroguajacolicus JCM 14115 | reverse complement strand
CGGCCTTGCCGCAGTTGTGGCTGACACGCGGGCGCAACTCGCCGCCGTACGGGCCGGCTGACTGTCAGATTTGTGATTTGCATCACTTCTACGGCTTGTAGAACTGATCCGTTTCGACTTAGGGGCTGGCACGGGGCAAACTTGAACCATGAGCCACACTTCTGCCGAATCTGTCACTAAAACTGCTGAAACCGAAGAACAGTTCTACACGCTGTGGACGGTCTTCAAGCGCTCGGCCGACGTCCTGCGCAGCGGCGATGCTGCACAGGAATTCGAAGCCCTTGCGGAGAAGCTCGCGGAGGGCGGCGTGATCCTCCGGGGGGGCAGCTACGACGTCTCGGCCATGCGCTCGGACGCTGACATCATGGTGTGGCTCCATGGGCCCAAGCCAGAGGACCTGCAGGCAGCTGTTCGGTCCATCCGCCGCAGCAAGCTCTTCGCGGGAACCGACATCGTCTGGTCCGCCATGGGCGTGCACCGCGAAGCTGAGTTCTCCAAGAGCCACGTGCCCGCCTACGCACGCGGTGTCGAGCCCAGCACCTGGCTCTGCGTCTACCCGTTTGTGCGTTCCTACGAGTGGTACCTGCTGCCCACGGACGAGCGCGGCAAGATGCTCCGCGACCATGGCCTTCTTGGGCGCGAATTCCCGCAGGTCATTTCCAACACCGTCTCCTCGTTTGCCCTGGGCGACTGGGAATGGATCCTCGGCCTTGAAGCACCTGAACTGGTGGACCTCGTGGACCTGATGCGCCACCTGCGGTCCACGGAAGCGCGACACCACGTCCGCGAAGAAATCCCCTTCTATACCGGCCGCCGCGTCACGGCTGCGAGATTGCCGAGGTCCTGGCATGACCCAGCCCGTTATCTCCACAGCACCGAACGCCGTCACTGAGCGTGGGCGGCAGGAACCCAAGCGGTACGACGCCGTGCTGCTCGCATCCTTTGGTGGTCCTGAAGGCCAGGATGACGTCATTCCCTTCCTGCGCAACGTCACCCGTGGCCGCGGGATCCCGGACGAGCGCCTCGAAGAGGTCTCGCACCACTACCGGGCTTTTGGCGGAATCAGCCCCATCAACCAGCAGAACCGTGAGCTGAAGGCGGCGATCGAGGCCGAACTGGCACAGCGGGCGATTGAATTGCCGGTCCTTTGGGGCAACCGAAACTGGGACCCGTACATCGCCCCCCGGTCCTGCAGGACGCTTACGACGCCGGACACCGCCGGATCCTGATGCTCACCACCAGCATCTACTCCTGTTACTCCAGCTGCCGCCAGTACCGCGAAGACATTGGTATTGCGCTGACCGAAACCGGTTTGGACGGCAAGCTTGAAGTGGACAAGATCCGTCAGTACTTCGACCACCCCCGGCGTAGTGCAGCCGTTCCTTGAGGGAACTGCCGCCGGCCTGGAGGAGATCCGTGGGAAGCTCGCCGCCGCTGGCGAAGCGGACCCGGATTCGAAAATTCGAGTGCTGTTCGCCACCCACTCCATTCCTACCCGGGATGCAGAGGCCGCAGGCAGGTCCGAAGACGAGCCGCGCGAATTTGCGGAAGGTTCCGCGTATGCTGCACAGCACCTTGCCAATGCCAAAGCCATCATGGACGCTGTGGCGCCGAACGTGGCGTGGGACCTCGTGTACCAGTCCCGCTCGGGCGCGCCGCACATTCCCTGGCTGGAACCGGACATCAATGACCACCTTGAGGAGATCGCCCCCGAGCGTCCGCGGTGTGGTCATCGTTCCCCTTGGCTTTGTCAGCGACCATATGGAAGTTGCCTGGGATCTGGACACCGAGGCACTGGAAACCTGCAAGAACCTGGACATCGAGGCCACCCGTGTGCCCACACCGGTACGCACGCGGCTTTCGTGTCCGGCCTCGTGGACTGATCTGCGAACGCACAGTGGACAACAACATCGCCGAACGTCCCCACGTCACCGACCTGGGCCTTGGTACGACGTCTGCCGTCCCAACTGCTGCGAGAACTTCCGCGGGGGGGCAAAACCCGTCATCTCCGAAGTTGCGCCGGAATCGGTATCGGCCACGACGCTACCCGGCTCCGGAGGCTGCCAAGTGACTGTTCGCATCGGCACCAGGGCGAGCAAACTTGCCCTGACGCAGACGCAGCAAACTGCGGACCAGTTGGCTGCCGTCGGCGGCTTCCCCCGTAGAGCTCGTGCACATCAAGACCGAGGGCGACGTCAAAACCGGATCCCTTTCCCAGATGGGCGGCACAGGCGTATTCGTTGCTGCCCTGCGTGATGCCCTTCTCGCTGATACCTGTGATGTCGCCGTGCACTCCCTGAAGGACCTGCCCACGGGAGCCGCACCTGGCCTGAGCATCGCAGCAACTCCCAAGCGAGTGGATGTCCGTGACGTTCTCTGTGCACGCGACGGTATGACTCTCGCCGAACTGCCGGGCGGTGCCAAAGTAGGCACAGGCTCGCCACGGCGTGCCGCTCAGCTTCGGGCTGCACGTCCGGATATCGAGGTACTCGATATCCGAGGCAACGTGGACACGCGCCTCGGTCGTGTCCCGGGATTGCCCGGAAACCTCACCGAGGAAGTTGTGCCGGGCAAGTCCTGTGACCTCGACGCCGTGGTGTTGGCTGCTGCGGGCTTGGAGCGCATGGACCGCCTGGACACTGTCAGCGAGTTCTTCGAATCCGACGTCATGCTTCCCGCGCCCGGACAGGGAGCGTTGGCCATCGAATGCCGGACCAACGACGCCCCCCCGCGTACAGCGGGCTCCACCGAAGGGTCAAACGGCGTGCTCGCACAGGCCCTTGCGGCGCTGAACGACGACGACACCCGCCTCGCCGTCACGGCCGAGCGTGCAGTCCTGGCCAGGCTTGAAGCCGGTTGCGCAGCTCCCGTGGGTGCCTACGCCTTCCGCAAGGGCAGCATGCTGCACCTTGAAGCAGTGGTCTGTGCCGTGGATGGCACCAAGACTGTGCGCGAGAAGAAAGCCACTGACGGCCTCACGGAAGTCGGAGCCACGTTGCTCGGCATCGAAGTGGCGGAGCTCCTGCTCGCTGCCGGCGCCGCGGAGATCGCGGACCTTGCGGCGTCCTGAGACGCATGAATTGAACGGGCTGACCGGTCGGCGCGTCCTGATTACCAGGACGCCGACCGTGCGCGTCCGCTGGCGTCGCTTTTGACCGGTTTGGGAGCGGAGCCACTGGTGCTGCCGCTCATCGATTTTGAGAAGGCGGGAAACCAGGTTCCCCTTGACGCCGCCTTGGACCGTTTGGTGGCCGGCGACTTCGACTGGATGGTGATAAGCAGCATCACTACCGTGCGGGTTCTGTTGGAGAAAGCTTCTCAGCGCGGCATCGCCCTCGCTGACCTTGTCCCAGCCGATACGAAGGTGGCCACCATCGGTCCCTCCTCCCGTCAGGTCCTTGAATCCGTCGGCCTCACTGTCGCCTTGGCGCCGGCGGAAGTCCAGTCGGCCGAGGGTTTGCTTGCTGTATGGGAGGCGTCCAATGGAAGGGTTTTCCTGCCTCAGGCTGACATCGCTTCGCCCGGCCTGCGGGACGGCCTGGCCGCCACCGGCGCGGACGTGACGTCCGTTGTCGCCTACCACACGGTCGATTACCCAGCCCGGGCGGAACTCCGCCTAACAGCGGAACTACCGTCCGGCGTCGTGCTTTCCGCACCAGACGTTCCGGCAACGCTCAGCCTGAAGAGGCACGCACCGCACTCGATGCCGGAACTCTGGACGCAATAGTGGCGGCTTCTCCCAGCGCTGCACGTCGTATCGCCCGATTATTTCCTGCATTGGGCACCTGCCGCTTAGTCGCCATCGGGCGTCCGACGGCGGCAGAGGCCTCGCGGATCGGCCTCGCCGTTGCAGTCACAGCCAAAGAACCAACCCCCCCGGACGGCATTGTGGCCGCCCTGGAGTCTATATTCGCCAACGAAGGGAACCCGCAATGAGCTTTCCGAACCATCGTCCCCGCCGCTTGCGCACAACTCCCGCCATGCGCAGGCTCACCGCCGAGACCCGTCTGCGCCCGCGGACCTGATCCTTCCAGCGTTCATCCGGGAGGGACTTACCGAGCCGAGCCCCCCCATCAGTTCCATGCCGGGGGGGGTCGTCCAGCACACCACCGAGTCCCTGAAGCGGGCGGCCGCGGAAGCGTGGGGGGGTTGGGCGTCGGCGGCATCATGCTGTTCGGCGTGCCCGCGGTACGTGACGCGCAAGGCACCGCCTCGCTGGACCCTGAAGGCGTCCTGAACAAGGCCATTCGTGACGTCAAGGCCGAGGTCGGCGATGACCTGGTCATCATGGGCGACGTTTGCCTCGACGAATTCACGGACCACGGCCACTGCGGCGTCCTTGATTCCGATGCTATGTGGACAACGACGCCACGCTGGAGATCTATGGCCGGATGGCAGTCGCCCAGGCCGACGCCGGAGCCCACGTCTTGGGCCCCCCCTCGGGAATGATGGACGGCCAGATAGCGGTGATCCGTCAAGCACTGGAGGAATCCGGGCACAAGAACACGGCCGTACTTGCCTATGCTGCCAAGTACGCGTCAGCGTTCTACGGCCCCTTCCGTGAGGCCGTGGATTCCCAGCTCAAGGGCGATCGCCGGACCTACCAGATGGACGCTGCCAACCGTCGGGAAGCCATCCTGGAAGTTGAGCTGGACCTCGAAGAGGGCGCCGACATGGTCATGGTCAAGCCCGCAATGAGTTACCTGGACATCCTGGCCGACGTTGCAGCCATGAGCCCTGTGCCGGTGTCGGCCTACCAAATCTCTGGTGAGTACGCCATGATCGAAGCGGCCGCGGCCAACGGCTGGATCGACAGGCGCGGTGCCATCACCGAATCCGTCCTCGGCATCAAGCGTGCCGGAGCAGACACCGTCCTGACCTACTGGGCCTCCGAACTGGCAGGCTGGCTGAAGGAGTCCTGATGACATCCGTTTCCTCCGACCCCACCGCTCCGGTAGGGGCCAACGAGATCCTGCTCGGCCTGAACACTTTTGGCGACGCCGGTGTGGATGCCGATGGGAACCCGAAGGAGCATGCGCGCGTCCTGCGTGAGTTGCTGCAGGAAGCGAAGCTGGCTGACGCCGTCGGAATCCATGCCTTTGGTGTGGGCGAACACCACCGCCGCGATTTCGCTGTGTCCGCGCCCGAGGTCTTCCTTGCAGCGGCAGCCGCGGTTACCTCACGGATTCGCTTGGGGGGGTCGGCCGTTACCGTGCTCAGTTCAGATGATCCGATCCGGGTTTTCCAGCGCTTCGCCACAGTGGACGCGTTGTCCAACGGCAGGGCTGAGGTAATGCTCGGCAGGGGGGGTTCGTTCGTGGAGTCGTTCCCGCTGTTTGGCTTGGACCTGGCGGACTACGAAGTCCTGTTCGAGGAAAAACTGGAGCTGTTCGACAAGGTTCGGCACAGAAACCGGTTCATTGGGAGGGCCGCACGCGGCCCAACGTCAACGGGCTGCAGGTATACCCCCAAATTGCAGCACCACTTGCTGCCGGCCTGGATTGCGTCGGAGGTACACCTGAGTCCGTGCTGCGCTGTGCCGAATATGGGTACCCCCCCATCATTTTCGCCATCATCGGGGGGGTGAGCCCCGCCGCTTCGCACCGCTGGTCAACCTGTACCGCGAGGCGATGGCCAAGTACGGCCATCCGATGTGTCAGATCGCAACGCACTCACCCGGTTTCATCGCTGACACGGACGATGCTGCCCGCGAGGAACTCTTCCCGCATTGGCTGGAGCAACGTAACAGGATCGGTTCCGAACGCGGCTGGGGGTCCAGGGAACCGTGGCGAGTTTGATGCCATGTGCGGCCCCCGAAGGTGCTCTCTACGTCGGCTCACCGGAAACCGTGGCGCAGAAAATCGCCCTGCTCAAGCGGAACCTTGGCGTGGACCGCTTCGACCTCAAATACAGCAATGGAACATTGCCGCATCAATCCATGATGCGCTGCATCGAGCTCTACGGCACCGAGGTAGCCCCCCCGAGGGTTGCTGAGTTGCTGGCCGCAGCATCCTAGGTGGCAGCCATGCCACTCCCTGAATCACTGAAAGAATAGGTACCATGACGTCAAACACCCCCCCCGTGTCCGATCAACTGTTCGACCGTGCCCGGTCCCTGATGCCCGGCGGCGTGAACTCGCCGGTACGCGCCTTCGGGTCAGTGGGCGGCACTCCGAAGTTCATGGTGTCCGCCAAGGGCGCCTACCTGACGGACGCAGACGGTAAGGAATACGTAGACCTGGTGTGCTCCTGGGGGGCCGGCGCTGCTGGGCCACGCCCACCCCCCGCCGTGCTCGACGCCGTTCACGCAGCTGTGGACCGCGGCCTTTCCTTCGGAGCCTCCACGCCGGATGAAGCCAACCTTGCCGCGATCGTCAAGGACCGGGTGTCCGCCGTGGAACGTTTGAGGATGGTGTCCACCGGAACCGAAGCCACCATGACGGCCGTTCGCCTGGCGCGCGGTTTCACCGGCCGCAACCTGATCATCAAGTTCGCCGGTTGCTACCACGGGCACCTTGACGGACTGCTGGCAGCCGCAGGATCCGGCCTGGCCACGTTGGCACTGCCCGGCTCTGCCGGTGTCACAGAGGCCACCGCAGCTGAGACTCTGGTTCTGCCTTACAACGATCTTGCTGCCGTTGAGGCTGCCTTCGCTGCCCACGGCCAAAACATCGCTGCCGTCATCACGGAAGCGGCTCCGGCGAACATGGGCGTCGTCACTCCGGGCGAAGGCTTCAACGCGGGCCTGTCCCGCATCACCAAGGAACACGGTGCACTCCTCATCCTCGACGAAGTCCTTACCGGCTTCCGTACCGGCTACGCCGGCTACTGGGGATTGACCGGTCGCCAGGAAGGCTGGGCTCCGGACCTGCTCACCTTCGGCAAGGTCATCGGCGGCGGACTGCCGACGGCGGCACTCGGCGGCCGTGCCGACGTCATGGACTACCTCGCTCCCGTGGGCCCGGTTTACCAGGCCGGTACGCTGTCCGGAAACCCCCGTGGCCATGGCCGCAGGTGTAGCGACGTTGACCAATGCAACTCCTGAGTCTACGCCTATGTTGATGCCCGTTCGCTGGAACTCTCAGCTGCGCTCTCCTCCGCCCTTGATGACGCCGGCGTGGACCACTCCATCCAGCGCGCGGGCAACCTCTTCTCGGTTGCGTTTGGAACCTCTGCCACGGCGTGCACAACTACGACGACGCCCAGCGGCAGGATAGCTTCCGATACGCCCCCCCGTTCTTCCACTCCATGCTGGACTCCGGCGTTTACCTTCCGCCGTCCGTTTTCGAAGCCTGGTTCCTCTCCGCTGCCCATGACGACGCAGCGATGAACCGGATCATCGATGCCCTTCCGGCAGCAGCGAAGGCCGCAGCGGGCGCCTCGGCCTGATCTTTGGTGATGCCCCCGGGCGACTGCTTGACGCAATTGTCCGGGGCATTGTTGCGTCCGATCGGGGGTAGGCTCGTAGGTGGAAACCACCCCCCCAACGAATTCACGGTTTACCATGCGCAAGTCCCCTTCCATTGCATCACTGAGCGTCAGCATCGCCACCGCCGGAGTGCTTCTGGTCTCGGCGGCCGGATGTTCCACTGGCCCAACGAACTCCGGCCAAAATTCGGCGGAGGGGGGACACCATCGGTGGCTCCTTCTTCGCCGTCAGGCACGCAGCTCCCTCGTCCCCGCCGGCGTCAGTTACCAAGCCAGCGGTTCCTTCCCCGGCTCCCTCCGTAGCGCCTGTGCCGGCGCCGAGCACGCCGTCAGCTGCGGAGCAGCAGCTCGCCGCTCTAAGCTTGAGCAGCGGGTGGGACAACTGTTCATGGTGGCAGCCAAGGCCAGCGGCCCCCCCGAACCGGGAACCATGGAAGCGCTGACGAAGTATCACGCCGGGAACGTCTACCTCAGCGGACGCAGCAAGGCCGGAACTGCCCCGACGGCGTCCCTTGTGTCTTCCCTGACAGGCACGGTCTCTGCCGCCACAACCGGCGGGGTACCCCTTTTGTGGCCACCGACCAAGAGGGTGGATATGTCCAGGTTCTCTCCGGTCCGGGTTTCTCCACCATTCCCACGGCCCTGGTCCAGGCGTCCTCCGGGGCGGCAAAACTTCGCGCGGATGCTGCAACGTGGGGGGGAAGGAACTTAGCAGCGTAGGCGTCAACGTGAACCTCGCGCCGGTCTTGGATACAGTGACCAGCCACAGTTTGCACCCTCCAATGCCCCCCCATCGGCCATTTCCAGCGGGAGTACGGCTACGACCCAGCCAACGTCTCGCTGCTGGGCAATGCCTTTGCCGATGGCATGAAAGATGCCGGTGTGGCCCCCGGTAGTGAAGCACTTCCCAGGGCTTGGCAGGGTAGTTCCCAACACGGACGTCACCAGCGATGTCCGTGACACGGCCACCACCCGGAACGATCCCGCACTGGGGCCGTTCCACGCGGCCATCAAATCAGGCGCCCGGTGGGTCATGGTTTCGAATGCCTACTACGACAAGATCGACGCCGCCAACATCGCACCATTCTCATCGACCGTGATGGACACGATGCTGCGTAATGACGCCGGCTTCAAGGGGATAGTTCTTTCCGATGACCTCTGCAGTGCGGCCCAGCTGGAAGCATGGTCCGATGCCGAGCGTGCCCTGAACTTCTTCGGTGCTGGGGGGAACCATGCTGGTATGCGCCGATCCCGCGAGCATTCCGGCGATGCACCAGGTGGTGGTGCAGAAGGCCATGTCCGATCCTGCCTTCCGAGCCAAGGTGGATGCCGCCGCGCTCACGGTGCTGCGCGTCAAGGCCAATCAGTAGCGGCCCCCAAGGCAGTGTGAACGGCAAAGAACCCCGCCTTCGCTTGGAAGGCGGGGTTCTTTGGGTGTAACCCTGCTAAGGGGTCCTTAGAGGACGTCCGAAAGGAAACCCTGGAGGCGTTCCGTTTGCGGATTCGTGAACAACTGCTCCGGAGGCCCGGATTCAACCACCACGCCGGCGTCCATGAAGGTCACGATGTCCGAGACGTTGCGTGAGAAGCCCATTTCGTGGGTTAC
The DNA here is from genome assembly GCA_001313365.1 of Paenarthrobacter nitroguajacolicus JCM 14115. The sequence goes on along the minus strand of BBFS01000049.1, from coordinate 24,607 downwards.
CACCACCATGGTCATGCCTCCCTGGGCCAAGTCCGTCATGAGCGCAAGGACACCCTTGACGAGTTCCGGGTCCAGCGCGGAGGTAGCTTCGTCAAAGAACATCACCTCAGGCTTCATGGCCAGCGCGCGGGCAATCGCCACACGCTGCTGCTGTCCGCCCGAGAGGTTTGCCGGACGGGAATCCGCCTTATGCTTCAAACCCACCAGGTCCAGCTGGGCCAATGCCTCGTCGCGCGCCTGTTCCTTGGACATGCCACGGAGTTTGCGCAGTGCCAGCGAGATGTTCTCCGCCACCGTCTTGTGCGGAAAAAGGTTGAACTGCTGGAAGACCATGCCGATGCGGCGACGCAGTTCGTCCGGGTTGTCCTTAAGGACCGAACGTCCATCCAGCAGGATGTCGCCCTGATCCGGCTCGATAAGCCGGTTCATTACTCGAAGCAGCGTTGACTTGCCTGAGCCGGACGGGCCGATAACGGAGGCCGTGGTGCCCTTCTCGACGTGCAGGTCGATGCCCCCCGCAACACATGGTTGCTGCCGAACGACAGGTGGATGTTCTTCGCCGTCAACGTCCCTGATGCGAATTCACTCATGCCTGCGCTCCTTTTCCTACGACGGCGGCTGCCTCGTCCGGTTCCTTCTTCTCCGGGCGTCCAGCGCGCATCCGGGCGTCGATAAAGTTCACGAAGTGCGTGAGCGGGATGGTCAACGCCAGATAGAAGATGGCTGCAGCCACGTAGGGGGGGACAGGTTGCCGCTGTTGGCAGCTGCATCCTTACCAATCTGGAAGATTTCACGCTCTGTTGCCAGGAGGCCAAGCATGAAGACCAGTGACGATTCCTTGATCAACGCGATGAACTGGTTGACCAACGCAGGAAGAACGCGGCGGATGCCTTGAGGCACTACCACCAGGCGCATGGACGAGCCGTAGCTGAACCCGAGGGCCCGGGTCGCTTCGAGCTGTCCTTTATCCACGCTTTGGATGCCCGAGCGGAAAATCTCGCCGATATACGCGCCGGACATCAAGGACAAGGCAGCGATCGCCATGGGGTAAGGGCTGGTGGAGCCGGTTAGTTCACGAATGATCGGGCCAAAGCCGAATCCGATCACCAAGATGGTCAGCACCGGAGGGAGCCCGCGGAGAATGTCCGTGTAAATGCGGGCCACCCATCGTGCTGCTGCATTCCGGGAGATCCCCCCCATCAGGGCGAGCAACATCCCGAGCGCGGTCCCGATGATGCCCGAGACGACAGCCAGGACGATGGTGTTGGGCAGACCGACGGCGAACATCTTGGGGGGGATGACTTCGCCCATCGCCTCCCAGTCAAAGAAGGTGTCGGCTAATTGATTGAGGATATCCATGGAACGCCTTGGTTACTTGGCGGGGAGCTGGACGGCCTTGCTGCCCGGCTTCCAGCCTGGGGGGGGTCTGCTCGGCGGCAGTCGGACGGTCCTTGTACCACTCGGCCGTGAGCTTGGCCCAGGTTCCATCAGCGATGACAGCGTCCAGACCGGAGTTCAGGGCATCAATCAGCGGCTGGTTGTCCTTGTTCACGGCATACGCGGTGAAGTTCTGGGTGTTGACAACCTTCTCTGCGATCTTGGTGTTGTCGCCTTCCTTGACCTGGCCTTCGGCCTGCTGGGACGGTGCAACCCAAGCATCGATCTGGCCGTTCTTTACGTTGCCGTAAACGGTGTTGTAATCAGGGAAACGGACCGGCTCGATCTTCAGCGTGTTGGTCATGTAGTCATCCTGGACGGTGCCCTGGACAACGCCGATGCGCAGGCCTTCCTTGACGTCCGCGAAGCCGGTGACCTTGGAGTCGCTCTTGGTCACGATTGCCATGTAGCCGAAGTCGTAGCCATTGGTGAAACCAACAGTCTTGCGGCGGGCGTCCGTGGTGGAGATCGAGGAGGAACCGACGTCGAACTGCTTGTTGCCCACCTGGGACAGGAGCGCCGAGAAGTCGGTGGAGGCGAACTCCACCTTGAGGCCCAGCTTGTCACCAATGGCGCGCAGGAGTTCGTTGTCGTAGCCGGTGAACTTGCCGGAAGGATCAATAAAGATGTTCGGCGGGGCGTCGGAAAGGGTGCCCACGCGCAGGGTGCCGTCGGTGATAAGGCCCAGCTTGGACTTGTCGATCTTGTCCAGCGGAGTCACTTCAGCGGTAGTAAACGTGTCCAGCGACTTCTGGTCGCTGCCGGCCAAAGCGTCGGTCGGCGAGCCGCTGGGCTCGGAGGTTCCTCCGCCGCATGCTGCCAGGGAAATCACCAGGCTGCGGCCACGGGGGCAACAGACAGCCACTTAGGGGCTTTGAATTTCATGAAGAAATCACTTTCATCGAGTCACGGGGACGTTTCGCGGTGGGCGGGGAATGCGGCAGCAATACGAAGGTTGGCTGCTCTAGCAGACTTCAACCCGCCAAACTTAATTATGTCACCAGCCACTGGCGCGCGGTGAATCGAAGAAATGATTGCCTACAGTCGATTTGGCCGAACAAAGTTCCCGTCAACAGACCTTCTGGCTCCGGACTATTCCGGCGGCGGAGGCTCGCGTGGAATCCGCGGGCGGACAACCCTGAAAAACGGGTTCCCGAAATTGCTGTGACTTGCGTCGCAAAAGGAGGCGTTCGACTGCTCTCCGGGCTAGAAGCCGCCCCGGCTTGCGTCTTCGGGCGGGAGGACCGGCCACTCGCCCTCGATGACTGCCGTGGGCTTACTGCGCCGCAAGTACTGCTGGAAATCAGCGGCCTGGGATGCCGCCCAGTCTACTTGCAGCTGATGCAACGCCGGCGCCGGCATCTGCAACTTGGGGGGGAATTTGCCGGCCATTGCATCCAATACCCGGAGCGTAGCGAGAGCGTCCGCAGCTGAGGTGTGCGCGTTTGTCAGGTCCACACCGTACTCCTCGCACAGAGCGGTAAGCGTGCGCTTTCCCTTGCGGTAACGGTCCACCTGCTTGTTCATCACATAGGGATCCAGCACGGGGGGAAGCGGCTGAGTTGGGGGGGGACGCCGTAGCGGGCGGACTCGGCCGCCAACACGGTGAAATCGTAGCTGGCGTTGAAAGCAATGACGGGAGTGCCGTCGTCGAACAGCCTTGGAGTACCCCCGGCCACCTCGCGCGTGACCTCGGCCGCCGGGCGACCCTCTGCACGGGCTTTCTCTGTAGTGACACCGTGCACCTCGCTGGCTTCGAGCGGGATTTCGACACCGGGATCTGCCAGCCACTCGTGCTCTGCGATGAGCTCCCCGTGGGCATCCACGACCGTGATGGAAGCTGTGACGATCCGCGCTGACCGTGAGTTTTTCCCGGTGGTCTCGAGGTCGAATGCGGCGCGGGAGAGGGTGTTCCAGGAGCTCATGTCTTCAAGCTACCGGCTGGGTCCGACACTATTCGGGCACGACACTCCTGCCGTTACGCTGAACACATGCGGATGGAGTATGTGACAGCGGTTCTGGCCGTTGTGGACCTTGTTCCGTCGGGTTCGGCGGTTTCCTACGGTGACGTCGCAGAGCTTTTGGGAGCCGGCGGGCCGCGGCAGGTCGGCGCAGTGATGAGCCATTATGGCAGCTCGGTCGCCTGGTGGCGCGTCCTTAGGGCCAGCGGGGGGGAAGCGCCACCAGGTCACGAAGTCGCCGCCCTGCAGCATTACTTGGAGGAAGCCACCCCCGCTGCATGGCGCATACGAGGCCTTCCTGAGGACGGGCGAAGGCCGTTGGCGCGTCGACCTGACAGCGGCCCGATGGACGCCTGCCGACTCCGATTTCGACCAACTGGATGTGATCTCGGACCAGTTGGAGCGTCAACTCCATAAATTGTCGGTGCCCGATGATGAAATGACTGTGTGACCGCAACTCCTGCCAAAACCCGCCAAGCACCGGCAGCCCTCCGGCTGCTCCCGCCGCGTGAGACCCACTATGCGGCTCCTGTTTTGTCTCCGGACCAAAGTGCGGTCGTTGCCCTCCCACAGGGGGAGCGGCCCTGTACTCGTGCCCGGGGGGCCGGGAACGGGTAAATCAACTGTGCTGGTGGAAGCCGCAGTCCGCCGCGTCCGCGAGGATGGCCTGGACCCGGAACAGATTCTCGTTCTTGCTCCCGGGCGCCACGCCGCAGCGGCTTTGCGCGATACCTTCACAGGGCGGTTGGACCGCAGCCTCAGTACGACGCCGGCACGCACCTGGGCGTCCTACGCTTTCGACGTTATCCGGCGGGCCAAGGCGGAAGGCATATTGCCGCTGACGCGGCCACCGAAGCTTCTGTCGGGCCCCCCCGAACAGGACCTCATCATCAAGGAGTTGCTGGAAGGCCACTCCCGTCCGGGATTCCAGCTGCCTTGGCCGGAGGATCTAGCAGCGGCACTTCCCACCCGCGGCTTCCGTCACGAGATCCGGCAGTTGTTCGACCGCATCATCGAATCGGGGCGCACCGCAGAGGACCTGGTTGGGCTGGCCTACGAGTGTGGACGGCCTGATTGGATGGCGGCTGCCGAACTTTACAGCGAGTACCGGGATGTCTTGGACCTCCGTATGCCTGAGGCCTTTGACCCTGCTGGAATCATCACCACGGCGCGGCAGATTTTCCAAGACTCGCCGGCCTTCCTGGCTGCCGAGAGGGAAAGACTCCAACTCATCCTCGTGGACGACGCCCAGGAATCGAATCCTGCCGTGTTCGAGCTCCTTGCCGACATCGGCGAAGGCAAAGACGTCGTGGTGACCTACTCACCGGATACCGTCGTGCAAGGATTCCGCGGCGCACGCCCGGACCTGGTGTCAGAGCTGCCAACACTGCTGGGCGGCACACAGCAAAACGTTCTTGAGCGCCCGCTGTCGGTTACCCACAGGCATGCGCCTGAGGTAGCTGAGGCGTGGACCCGGGTCGCGAGCCACATCTCGCAGCGCTCGGGTGGCCAGTTGGCCAGGCAAATGGAACAACCGCAGCATCCGGAAGGCATGCATACTGCATCTGCGCGGAATGGTCGCGTGGAGGGTCATGTGCTGCCGTCAGCTGTCCACGAGTTGAGATACGTTGCACAGCGCATCCTCGAGGCTCAGCTGCGGGAATCGCGGGAGTTCAGCGACATCGCGGTGATCGTCCGGAACGGCGGGCAAATTTCCCAGTTGCAGCGTTACCTGAGCGGGCAGGGGGGGATCCCGGTTCGTGTTCCAGTGGCAGACTCGGCCGTCCGTGACGAAGTCGCGGTGCGTCCGTTGTTGGAGGCCTTTGCCATTGTCCTGGACCCGGCAAAGCTGACGCCGGAAACCGCGGTTTCCCTCCTTACATCCCGCATCGGCGGAGCTACGGCCATCGAACTGCGCAGGCTCCGACAGTCCCTGCGCCGCGAGGAGCTTCTGGGCGGTGGCGGCCGGTCCAGCGACGCTTTGCTGGTTGAGGCACTCCTTCAGCCCGGTGCCCTGGCGTCGCTGGGTATTGAAGGCAGTTCTGCCCGTCGGCTCGCCCGCATGATCGCAGCCGGTTCCGCCGCCGCGGCGGAACCCGGTGCCAACGCGGAATCTGTGCTGTGGGCGTTGTGGCACGCCACCGGCTTGTCTTCCCGTTGGGCAGAAATGGCACTTGAGGGAGCAATGCCGGTGCACGTGCCGATAGGGACCTTGACGCCATGATGCGTTGTTCCATACAGCCGAACGGTTCGTGGACCAACTGCCCGGTTCGGTCCTGAACAGTTCCTGGACTATTTGCTGAACCAGGAACTTCCCATGGACACCCTTGCCGCGCGGGCACAGCTGGAGGCCTGCGTGGAGATCATGACCCCCCCGCAAGCGCAGCCGGGCGGGAATGGCCGGTGGTGATCGTTGCGGGTCTCCAGGAAGGCGTATGGCCCAACACGCGTTTGCGTGGAGAGCTGCTGGGAAGCACTGTCTACGCCGACGCAGTGGAGCATGGAGTGGACTACGCCCTTCGGCGCGGGCCCCTGAGCAGGCTCCGGGATATTCGTTATGACGAACTCAGGAGTTTTTCGACCGCCGTTTCCCGAGCTCGAGAAGTATTGATCTGCACCGCGGTGTCTTCCGAGGACGAGCAACCCTCGGCATTCCTGGACTACGTGGCGCCCCCTGGAGGCCGGTGAGTACAAGCGTGATTACACCCCCCCCGTTGACCGTCCCATGACCTTGCGGGCCCTGGTCGCAGAACTGCGGCAGCACGCCCAGTTGGAAGACGCCGGTAGCGGCGAAGCCCATACCTCGCACGAGGCCGCCCGGATATTGGCCAGGCTCGCCAGCACGGAACCACCCGTTCCGGGTGCACATCCGGACACGTGGTGGGGTTTGGCGGCGCTGAGTTCCCAGGAACCGTGGTGCCACCCGGCGGTACCGTTTCCGTCTCGCCTTCCAAAGTGGAAGCTGTCCATAAGTCGCCGCTGGACTGGTTCGTCCAAGCCGCCGGAGGGGGGGAAGCTGCCACCGACTTCGCACGCAGCCTGGGCACTTTGGTCCACAGCATTGCCCAAGAGCTTCCCGATGCTTCAGGAGCCGAGTACGTGGCTGAGCTCGTACGCCGGTGGCCTGCTTTGGGCATGAAGGACAACTGGGAAGGAAAGCTCGATTTCCAGCGGGCGGAACTGATGGTTCGGAAGTTGGCCCAGTATGTGCTCATCATGCGCGGCGACGGAAGAAGCTTGCTGGCCGTGGAGCACGACTTTGAAGTTCAGCTACCTGATGTCACCTTGGACGACGGCGCTGTCAGTGGTTTCCCTGCTCCTGAAGGGGAGGCCACTCGCCACGCAGTACTCCGCGGCCAGGTGGACCGGCTCGAGATAGATCCGGAGGCAGGCTCGTGATCGTTGACCTCAAGACCGGCAAACGGCAACCCGGCAAAGCGGAGGTTGCCAGGCACCCACAACTGGTGCCTACCAGGCCGCCGTCCTCAAAGGTGCCTTCCGGGACGCCGGGGGGGAAGGGGGGGACGAAACACCCGACGCGGCTCTCTTGCGGCGTCCGCGGACGGCTTAGTCCCCGGCGGCGCCGTGCTGGCCCAACTTGGGACCAAGACCAAGAGCCCGGCGGTACAGCAGCAGGATCCGTTGGATCCCTCGGACAACTGGGCCGAGGGGCTGGTGAATGAGGCGGCTGCGCTGATGGCCGGTGCAACGTTCGAAGCACGGCACGACCCCCGGCAAGGGCGGGTATGGCGGCCATGGATGCCGCCTACCGGACGTTTGCCCGTTGTGCGCCAGAGGAAAGCAGGTCACCGAATGACAACCGAACTCCTGGACGGCTTTGCCACCAGCAACCCGGGCGTCGAGGCAGTCCCGGAGCCAAGGTTCTCTCCTTCTGAGCTGGCCAACATCCTTGGCGAAAAGAACCACCCTACGCCTGAGCAGGCGGCCATCATTGCCTCCCCCCCGCTTTCTCCGCGCCTGGTGATTGCCGGGGCAGGTTCGGGGAAGACGGCCACCATGGCGGACCGTGTGGTGTGGCTGGTGGCCAACGGCTGGGTGCGCCCTGAAGAAGTCCTCGGCGTGACATTTACCCGCAAGGCTGCCGGAGAGCTGGCGAGCCGGATACGGTCCAAGCTGGCCACGCTCCAGCGGATAGCGGTGGCGGACGATGGCAGCATAGGCTTCCCGGAGGGACTTCTCGGGGGCAGACGACCTCGAACCCAAAGTGTCCACGTACCACTCCTATGCAAGCGGCATCGTGTCTGACTACGGCCTGCGGTTGGGCATCGAGCGGGACGTCGTCTTGCTGGGAGGCGCACAGTCCTGGCAGCTGGCCAGCGAAGTCGTGGAAGCATATGACGGCGACTACGAGCACTTCACTGCCGCCAAATCCACGCTCGTCAATGCAGTCATCCAGCTGGCCGGGGGAGTGCGCAGAGCACCTTCAGAATCCGGGGGGAAGTGCGGGAATGGGTCCTGGAGCGCGCTCACGCCTTTGAGCAGCTTCCCTACGTGGCCGGTGCCAAGAAGAATCCAACGCAGGCCGCAGGGGAACTTGCGGCCATGCTCAGGACACGCGCCAGCGTTGCCGACATGGTGGTCCGCTACCAGGAAGCGAAGCGCCATCGCGGTGTCCTTGATTTCGGCGACCTCGTGGCGCTCGCAGCCCGAATTGCGAGCGATATTCCGCTCGCCGCCTCCACTGAACGTGCCCGCTACAAAGTAGTGCTCCTGGATGAGTTCCAGGACACCTCCCACGCCCAGCTTGTTCTGTTCTCCCGTCTTTTCGGTCAGGGCCACGCAGTTACTGCGGTGGGCGACCCCAACCAATCGATATACGGCTTCCGAGGCGCTTCCGCCGGCCAGCTCTTCCACTTTGTGCAGGAGTTTCCCGTCCGGCATGGGGACCCCTCCGGCGGCCCTGAATCCTATTCCGTCGCCCCCCCCACTTCGTATCTGACCACCGCTTGGCGGAACGGCAGGAACATCCTCCGGGCCGCCAACACCATCGCAGCGCCCCCCTCAACAGGTCGGCGGTACTGGATGGTCCGGCGGGGGAGAGGGAAACAGCGAGCAATGTCTCAGTCCCCGCGTTGGTTCCAAGCCCTGCTGCGGTGGATGGAAGCGTGGTGATCGGTCGCTTCGGCACGGATGAGGACGAAGCCGCAGTGATAGCCCGCGATGTCCGTCGGTACCAACGGACTGTCTTCGAAGAAGAGAAGGACGGCACTCCGGTCAAGCCCACCATAGCGGTCCTCTGCCGCCGACGGGCGCAGATGGAGTGCCTCCGCCGCGAGTTCGAACTCCAGGGGGATTCCCTATGAGATCGTTGGACTTGGCGGCTTGCTGGACACACCGGAGATCGTGGATCTGGTGGCGACCTTGCGGGTCCTTGCCGATCCAGGACGTTCCGATGCCCTGATGAGGTTGTTGGCCGGGGCACGGTGGAGGATTGGTCCGGCAGACTTGATGGCCTTCAGTGACTGGTCCCGCTTCCTGGCCCGCCGACGGTCGGCTCCGGAAGCACAGCCTGAATCCTTTGACACGACGAAGAACCGTCAGGGACCGTGATTGAAAGCGACATCACCGATGCCGCAAGCCTCGTGGAGGCCCTTGACTTCCTTCCCCCCCGTCCAGGCTGGACGTCCGGACATGGGAGGAGCCTGAGCGCTGCTGCCCTGGATCGGCTGACCCGCCTTGCTTCGGAACTGCGCTCCCTGAGGAGCTACATCGGCGACGACCTCACCACACTCCTTGGCGAAGTGGAACGTGCGATGCTCCTGGACATCGAAGTAGGGGCAAGCCGGGAATCAGCATCCATCAGGCGCGCCGCAACTTGGATGCTTTCCAGGATGCGGCAGCCGGGTTCCTGCAGACGTCGCAACGCATTGACCTGCTGGCGTTCTTGTCGTGGCTGGAAGCTGCAGCCTCCGAGGAAGGCGGCTTGGATGTTGCCCCCCCGTTGAGGCCAATCGGGAAGCGGTGCAATTGCTGACCGTTCACGCTTCGAAAGGATTGGAATGGGACGTTGTTTTTGTCCCGGGACTCAATGCTGGTTCGTTCCCCAGCAACAGGGATTCGCGGTGGAGCACCGGCGCCGCGGCCTTGCCGTGGCCCTTGCGGGGGGGCGATCGCGCCGACCTTCCCCCAGTGGGATCTCGATCAGCCTGACCAAAAGGGATGGTTGGACGCAGAGAAGGACTTCAAATCCGAGGTCCAGCATCACGGTGAAGCCGAAGAGAGAAGACTCGCCTACGTCGCTTACACCCGGGCGAAGTTCGTGCTGTGGGCTTCCAGCGCCGCTTGGAATGGCTCGCGATCAGGAATGGCCGGCATGTCTGCCTTCCTCTCCGAACTGGCGCCTCTTGCCGGTGTTGCTGGAGAGGATAATGACGCCGGCCGGACGCAGTCGGTTGGCGGTTCGCGGCCGGTCGGAGGGGGGGCGGTGGTCCATGCGGAATCGGTGGCCGAAGAGGCCTTGCCTGAGGAAAGCCCCCCCTTGACCGCAGCGCTCGAGGTTGCCCACTTCCCCTATGATCCTTGGAAGGACCGTCAGACCCACGGACCGGCGCCCGGCTGAGGCTGACTCCGGGCAGGCGGCTTGCGATGGACCGCGCCGCAGCCATGGTCCGGGGGGGATACATCGAGGAACCCCGCACGGCCCCTTCAGATGAATTGATTGGTGCCGCCGGGAAATGGTCCCAGGAGGCCGAACTACTGCTGGATCGCCAACGGCAGCTCAAGACCGTTCAGGATGTCCACCTGCCAAGCCACATCTCTGCCTCACTTTTCGTTGACCTCGGTGCTGACCCCGCCGCCGTCCTGACCCAGCTGCGCAGGCCCGTTCCCCCCCGCGAACCGGGCATCTCGGCTCGCAAAGGCACGGCATTCCATGCATGGGTGGAGGAGTACTTTGGCACAACCGGCATGCTGGACCTTGATGAAGCTCCGGGTTCGGACTCCCACATCGACGAGCCTACGGCTTGGATGACATGGTGGCGGCGTTCAAACAGTCCGAGTGGTCCCAGCGCGCTCCGGCTTTCGTCGAAGTGCCTGTGGAAACGCGTATCGGCGACGTCGTAGTCCGTGGGCGTATCGACGCCGTGTTCCGCGATGCTGACGGCCGCTGGCAACTCATTGACTGGAAAACCGGGCGACGCCCCCCCGCGGGTCAGCAGCTGGCGACCCGGGCGGTGCAGCTGGCCGTTTACAGGCTGGCTTGGGCACGGCTTAAGGATGTACCCTCGAGGACGTGAGTGCCGCGTTCTACTATGTGGCTGACGACGCGTTGTGCGTCCGCACGATCTTGGCAGCGCCGAGGAACTGGAGCTGATCGTGGCGAAGGCACTGAAGACCAGCGCTGATGGGTAGGCACGCCCTGGAACCCGGGAAGGCACTGGGATTCCAGGGTTCTGCCTACTAGGAACGTTCGGCCGCGTGAAGCGGCGTTACGCTGACAACACTGATAGCGGCAGTGGACGTGTCGTCGTGTGATGTCGTGCCGGGGGGGCCGCTTTCTTCGGAGCCCCCCTGACTCTTCGGCGTCGGGAATCGCTGCCACACTGACTGCAGGCTTGTCGGCCCGTGAATCCGCTGCTCCCAAGTGATTGGCCTCGTGCTGAGCAGCTTCGTTCTCGGCGGCCTCGTCTTCAGCTGCCTGTGCGGCTTCTTCGTCGCGACGCGCCTGCTCGTCGATGTCATCGGCGAGTGCCTGGAGCATGGACTCTGCTTCTGCCGTCATGCTCTGGTGCCCTGCCGCCATAGCCTTGACCAGATATTGGGCGAGGGCGAACTCGGCCAGCAGGGCGGACCGGCGGAGAAGGTGCGCGTCAGGGATCTCGCGGCGTGCTTGGGTGTAGTGGCTCAAAACGGACTCAACAAACGAGGCTTCGTTGGATGCAACCAGCCAAGCGAAGTCGTCTGCAGGATCACCGATCCGGAGATCGGTCCAACCCGTTAGGGCGGTCACCGCGTCATCCTGCACCATGAGGTTGTCTTCATGAAGGTCGCCGTGGACCACTGAGGGATTGAACCGCCAAAGGGCAACGTCTTCGAGGGCGTGCTCCCAGCGACGCAGCAGGGTGGCCGGAATCTTCCCGGTGGTTGCTGCTTGGTCCAGTTCGTTGAGTTTGCGTTGCCGGAACTCATTGGCCGAGTAACTGGGAAGGTCCGCATTGGTGACCAGGGTCAGTGGCAAGTCATGAATGGCTGCCAGTGCTGCGCCGACTTCCTTGGCCAAGGCGGGGGCTTCCGGCTGACAGTTCGTCGATGGAGAGCATGGAGCCTTGCAGATGGGCGTACACGAACGTCGTCAAAGCACCTTGCCTCACCGTGCCGGCGATGGTGGGCACATGAAAAGGCAGTTCAGCGCGGATGGCGGGCGCGAAGGCCCGCAGGACCATAAACTCTGTTTCCAGTCGCGTGCTGGCTTCCGGATGGCGCGGTGAACGGACTCGCCAGCGTTTGCCTTCCGCGTCCAACAGCAGCGCGGAGTCGAAGTCGGCGTCGTCGTCGGGGGGGAATAGGCTGCGGCCGTTGGCGAAAGGCCAGGCACCGCCGCTGTTGCTATGGCGGCCAGTTCGAGCGGTGTTCTTCTCACGTTCTCCACGGTAGATTGAGTGCGGCCTGTGGCATGATGCAGTGCGGCGAGTCTTCAGATCCGCAGCAAATGCGCAGGAAATGTGGAGCAAAACATTGCTCAAGCGCCCAAGCGGGCAACCGTGCGGAGTGCTGTCCACAACAGTGGACCTTTCCAAATGTTTTTTGTCGGTACGAGTCAGTACGGTAGATACATGAGTCAAACGGAGTCGCCGGCGCTTGCCAATCACCTGATGGAGACTGTTCTTCCCGTCCGTCCTGCCATGGTGGATCGCGGCTCGGGCGTGCGGATGAAGCCGGGCATGGTTGAGGATCTCATCGCCTCCGGCACCGCCAAGGCCATGGTCATTTCACAGCGCAAAGCGTTGGTGACCGCCGACGGCCTGTGGTTCGGAGACGCTGCGCCGCTCTGGAACGCTCTAAGTGGGTCCGAAGGCGGCGCTGTTGCTGCCATCTACTGGGTGCCACGTTGACGTCGTCCTCCTTGCCGGAGGGTACGTCCGTTGTGCTGTTCACAGTTACTGAACCGCCGGCGCCCGGCATCGCCACGGTGCCGTTGGATGCTGAGTGGGCCGGTTTTCGGGATGTCGCGGCGCGTCTTGACGCCAAGGACACCGCTTTGTTCATTGAGGCCAGCGCAATCTCCAACTGGCATGCAACCCACACGCATTGCCCGCAGTGCGGCACGCCCACGGACATCGAGGCCGGTGGCTGGGTCAGGCGTTGTCCCAAGGACAACTCAGAGCATTACCCGCGGACGGATCCCGCCATTATTGTCACGGTGATCGGCCCGGATGGCCGTCTCCTGCTCGGCGGCGGGGGGGCCCGTCGACGCCAGGAATTACTCCACGCTGGCAGGATTCGTTGAGCCCGGGGGGGAATCGCTGGAGCAGGCTGTCGTCCGGGAAATCGGCGAAGAAGTGGGTGTCCGTGTGACGGCCTGCCAGTATCTCGGTTCGCAGTCCTGGCCGTTCCCCCCCGCTTCCCTCATGTTGGGATTCACCGCCAAAACAGACGACGCCGTTGCCCGGCCCGACGGCGTCGAGGTCACACGGGCGAGGTGGTTCAGCCGTGAGGAGCTGCAGGAAGCGGTGTTGAGCGGTGAAATCACCATCTCAACGCGCCTGTCCATCGCGCGTTCATTGATTGAGCATTGGTACGGCGGCGTCATCGAAGACCTGCAGCCGTGACCGAAGGGATATTCGACGGCGGTGGCTCACTTGAGGAGCGCATCCTCGGCGGGCTGGACGAAGAACAGCGGGAAGTAGCCAGTACCTTGACAGGTCCCATGTGCGTCCTCGCAGGGGCAGGCACGGGAAAGACACGCGCCATCACTCATCGCATTGCTTACGGTGTTCACTCCGGGGTTTACAGTCCGCAGAGACTGCTGGCCGTGACCTTCACTGCCCGGGCCGCAGCTGAGATGCGCAGCAGGCTCCGCGATCTTGGGGTCGCCAACGTTCAAGCCCGCACATTCCACGCGGCCGCATTGAGGCAATTGCAGTTCTTTTGGCCGCAGGCAATCGGCGGCACTTTGCCCAATCTCCTGGACCACAAAGCCAACATGATCGCTGAGCCTCCCGCAGGCTTCGACTGAGCACTGACCGTGCATCCATCAGGGACCTGGCAGCCGAGATTGAATGGGCCAAAGTGTCCATGCTGACGCCCGCCAATTACCTGGAGAATGCACAAGCCGCGGAACTCCCGGAGGCTTCGACCTCACCGCGGTCTCCCGGGTGTTCCAGGCCTATGAGGACATCAAAACCGACCGCAACGTCATCGACTTCGAAGACGTCCTGCTCATAACAGTGGGTATCCTCCAGGAGGACCCGAAAGTAGCGGCAACAGTCCGGGAGCAATACCGCCATTTCGTGGTGGACGAGTACCAGGACGTTTCACCCCCTGCAACAGCGGCTTTTGGATTTGTGGCTCGGTGGCCGGAACGAGTTGTGCGTGGTGGGCGATGCCAGCCAAACCATTTACTCCTTCACCGGCGCCTCACCCAAGCATCTCCTCGGGTTCAAAGGGCAGTTCCCCCCCGGAGCGACCGTCGTCAAGCTCATTCGTGACTATAGGTCCACCCCCCCGCAAGTGGTGAAGTTGGCCAATGACCTCCTTGGTTCCCGCCGAAGCGGTGGGCCGGTGGCGGATGCCGCGTGGGCTTCTCCCCTCAAGCTCGTCGCCCAGCGGCCTCTGGTCCGGAACCGCGGTTCATGGAGTGCCCGGACGACGAAGCCGAGGCAGCTGTGGTGGCAGGCAGAATTCAGGAGCTGCTCAACAGCGGTGTCAAAGCCAGTGAGATAGCCATCCTGTTCCGCACCAACGGCCAGTCTGAAGCGTACGAGCAAGCCCTGGCCTCTGCCGGGATCGGCTACCAGCTCCGGGGGAGGCGAGCGGTTCTTCGCGCGCAAGGAAGTCCGCGATGCGATCCTCCAGTTACGCGCGGCAACCCGCGCCGTGGCGGAGGGGCCCCCCCAGGAACCCCTGGGCCAGATCGTGCGGGACATCGTTGCCTCACTTGGTTACACGGAGGCCGCCCCCCCCACAACGGCGGAGCACTGCGTGAGCGTTGGGAATCCCTGGCAGCCTGGTCGCCTTGGCCGATGAGCTTGCTGTCAGCCGCGGGGAGTCCTTCACCTTGGCTGAGTTCGTCAACGAGCTTCAAGAGCGTTCGGTCGCGCAACACGCACCCACCGTGCAAGGTGTCACTCTTGCTTCCCTCCACGCCGCCAAGGGCTTGGAATGGGATGCGGTGTTCCTGGTGGGCCTCAGCGAGGGCCTGATGCCCATTTCGTTCGCAGATACCCCGGAGGATGTGGACGAAGAACGCAGGCTGCTTTATGTCGGCATCACCCGGGCCAGGGAGCACCTGAATCTCTCATGGTCCACAGCCCGAACACCGGGTGGCCGGGCCAACCGCAAGCCGTCCCGGTTCCTCGACGGACTTCGCCCCAATTCCGTGGCTTCCGCCAACGCGCGCAGCAAGACAGGTCCCACGCGGCGGAAAGCTGCCGCCCCCCCGGCGTCGTGCAAGGTATGCGGAAGCATGCTCGCGAGTGGAGCCGAACGGAAGGTGGGACGTTGCAACCAGTGCCCGCCTACCTACGAGGAACAGACCTTCGATGCGTTAAGGCAGTGGCGCAGGGACGAGGCCCAATCGGCCGACGTCCCCCCCGCGTACGTAGTCTTCACGGATGCTACGCTGACGGCCATCGCCGAGGCCAAGCCTTCAACGCTTGAGGAACTTGCCGGCCTGGCGGGGATCGGCCCGTCCAAGCTCGAACGCTACGGCGAGGCTGTCCTGGCAGTGCTCGCCGAGAGCAGTGAACTCTAATGACGGGCAGATCTTCCTCCGATACCGCCATCCCGCACCTCACCGACGACGGCGCTCCCGTTGTGGTGCGTAGATCAGCCAGACGGCGGCGAACCGTTGCCGCTTTCTGGGAAGACGGAAATGCCGTGGTCGCCATCCCTGCCAGCTTCACCAAGTCCCAGGAACAGGAATGGGTCCGGCGGATGCTGGTCAAGCTGAAGAAGCAAGGGGAGCGGCAAACGGGTGCGGGCAGGCGTCGTCCTGCGACGGATCAAGCCCTCGCCAGGCATGCCGAGCACCTTTCAAAGACGTATCTCGGCGGGCGGGCGGTCCCGACGTCGGTCCGCTGGGTAGCCAACCAGAACGCCCGCTGGGGTTCGGCAACTCCTGGGGGACGGCACCATCCGGCTGTCCAACAAGCTTCAGCCAATGCCGCAATGGGTTATTGACTACGTTCTGGTACACGAGCTCGCGCACTTGCTGGTGGCGAGCCACAATGCCGAATTTTGGAGATTGGTTGAGGCCTACCCTGATACGCAACGGGCAAAGGCCTTTCTTGAGGGCGTTGCCTTCGCTACGTCCCGGGGACTCCCGGCAGAGTCTGGGTCCGGGGATCCGGGCGATTCGGCTGTGGAACTGACTGACTAAAGATCTCAGAGACTTAGCCGCACAGCTTCTCTCAGCAGCACCTGGCCTGCACCGTTCCTGAACAGCAAAGCGGCCGCCACGAGATGGCGGCCGCTTTGCTGCAGTGTTTCTTCCGAGGGCTGGCCTACTTGGTCGGCGCCTCGGGGGGGTCGTTGTCGTCCGATGTTGTTTCATTGCCGGACTCGTTCTCCGCGGAATCAGCGTTGGAAGCTTCCGTTCCAGCTTCATCGGCCTTGGTGGAGTCGTATCCGCCACTCAGAAGCTTCTGCAGGGCGTCGTCAACCTCGCTGTCACTTGCCTCGGCAAGGCGTCGACGTTCGGAGAAGCCCTTGGGATCGTCGAGGTCCTCACCGGTGGGCAGGAGATCCGGGTGGTGCCAAATGGCGTCGCGGCCGGCGATGCCCCTTTCTTCCTTCAGGGTTGCCCACAATGTTGCTGCTTCCCGGAGCCTGCGGGGGGGGCGAAGCTCCAGGCCGACGAGGGACGAGAACGCGTGCTCGGCCGGTCCGCCTGTGGCCCGACGACGACGCACGGTCTCGCGCAGCGCCGTCGCCGACGGCAGCACCTTATCGGTGGCTTCGGCGGTGAGCTCGTCTACCCAGCCTCCACCAAGGCAAGAGCTGTTTCGAGCTTCTCCAACGCGGCCGTCTGGACCGGCGTGCGTTCCGGTGTGAAGACTCCCTGGGACAGTGCTTCCTGAATACCTTCGGGGTTGCTCGGGTCGAGGTCGCGGGCGAGGTCTTCGATGCGGGACATGTCAATGTGAATGCCGCGGGCATATGCCTCGATGGCTCCGAGGAGGTGGCCACGCAACCATGGGACCTGGACAAACAGGCGCGCGTGAGCGGCTTCACGGACGGCAAGGAAGAGCCGAACGTCGTTCTCGGGGAGGCTGAGGCCTTCCCCCCCGAATTTGGCTACGTTTGCCGGCAGCAGCGCCATTTCCAAGTCTGCCAGGGGGGACACCGATATCGGTGGAGCTGACAACCTCGGCCGAGAGTGCGCCGATGGCCTGTCCCAGTTGCATGCCGAAGATCGCTCCGCCCATGTTCTGCAGCATGGACGAGGCACCGCCCATCATGGACTTCATTTCTTCGGGCATTTGCTGGGTGAGAGCGTTGGACAAGGCATTGGCGATGCTGTTGGCCACGGGCTCAGTCAGGCGCTTCCACGTGCCCAGGTTGCTTCAACATTCAGCCCTTGACCATGCCCTACCAATCAGGCCGGTCGCCGAGAGATCAGTAACCGGGTCCAGCCAAAGTTCTGCAAGCCTGAGCGCTTCGTCGATCTCCCTGGCCTGTTGGGAGTTGACCGAGGGATCGCTACCGGCAGCGGCGACGCGCCGTGCATTCTCGTGGGCGAGCTGCCAATTCACGGGACCTTCGGAGGTAGAACTCATCATCGCCTGTACCTGAGCGAACATCTGCTGAAGGAGCTGAGGATCATTGGGCAGGCCTGCGGCCTTGGCCAGCTCAGCGGGATCGATGTTGCCCATGCCCTGGCCGCCCATCAGGTTCTGGAGCATTTCTGCCAGCGGATCCTTAGGGGGGGTTTCGTCGTCGTTGGACGGATTGTTGGGGGGGTTGGAAGTCATGGTGCCGCCGATCGTCGAACTGGCTGGTGATCTCTTTCACCGTACCGCGCGGCCGGAAGGCTGTCTGCCCGGAGGCGGTGCCGTTCGCTGTAGGCAAAGCAGCCCTGCAACGTCAGACCGCGTAGTGTTGATGTTTGGTATGTGCCGCCGCCGCCTTCGGCGGCAGGAGCCATGGATCCGGTCACGCAAATGCCGGCATAGAGAGGCCTCAATGCTTACTTCGCCCAGCCCCGAGCTCATTGGACCCGCGTCAAACGCCCGACGCCGATTCCACCTCCACGCCGTCGGCACCGCCCCCGTGACGGTCGCTACATGATCATGGTGATCTCCGGTCTCCTCGCACTCGGCCTCGGCATCGGGGGGGCGGCAGCGTTGCCGGTTCCATATGTCATAGAGTCAGCTGGTCCTACCTTCAATACCCTGGGCAAGGACGGCGACAAGCCTGTCATCAACATTTCCGGGCGTGAGTCATTTCCAGCGAATGGCAACCTTGACCTGACCACCGTGGTCATGACCGGCGGTCCCAAGAGTCCGGCCTCCATCTTCGATGTCTTCCGCGCTTGGTTGGATCCCTCCAGGGCCATTTATCCCGAAGAACTTATCTATCCCAAGGCACCACCGCCGAGCAGACCGTTCAACAAGGCGAGATAGCATGGAAACCTCGCAGGAGAACGCGGTGGCCGCAGCCCTGCGTGAGCTCGAGATCCCCCTTTGAACAGCGGCTCAATGTCGCAGGTCTATCAGACCCTTCGCCATCCGCCGGGAAGATCCAGGAAGGTGACCGGCTGGTCTCCATCAACGGCAAGGCGATCACGTCCATGAGCGTTGTCCAAGCCGAACTGGCCGCGGGCGCGGTGCCCCCCCGGTCGTCGTCGGCGTGGACAGGAACGGCACCTCGGTTTCCGAAACAATAACGCCAACCAAGAATCAGTCGGACCGTTACGTTCTGGGTGTGCTGCTGGCCAGCGATTTCACGTTTCCGTTCGACGTCAGCATTTCCTTGGACAATGTTGGCGGACCAAGCGCAGGCATGATGTTTGCCTTGGGGGGGATCGTGGACAACCTCACGCCGGGGGGGACCTTACTGGCGGCAAACACGTGGCGGGCACCGGCACGATCACCGCCGATGGCGCCGTGGGCCCCCATCGGGGGGGCATTGCCCAAAAGATGATAGCGCCCGTCACCAGGGTGCCACCATGTTCCTCGCGCCGGCATCGAACTGTGCCGACGTCGTGGGCCATATTCCGGACGGGCTTCAGGTTGTCAAAGTGGAAACTCTGGCAGACGCCACCGCCGCCGTAGAGCGGCTCGGATCCGGCCAGGACACGGGGGAGCCTTCCCACCTGCACAAACAACTAGACTGACGGTGGAACTTAGCTTCACCGCCACTCGTGGCATAGATGACGGCCCCCCCTGCCACATCCCAGCGGCAGGGAAAGTCAACACTCGCACACCGACTGTTCACTGACACCAATGAGGTACAGAGTTTGTCCCGTCCCGCCAGCTCCAACCCGCCCGGAAGATCACCGCTGAGACGAGGTGCCCTGACGCCGACGCTCATTGTCGTGGCAGTGGCCGTCGTCGGGTTCATTTTCTTCGCCAATGTGTGGACTGACGTCCTGTGGTACCAGCAGCTTGGCTTCTTCGAAGTTTATATCCGCGAAAACCTCGCAAGGATCATTACGTTCCTCATCGGTTTCGCCATGATGTTTGCCGCTGTTTTCTTCGCCATCAGGATCGCCTACCGCTCCCGGCCCGTCTACGCTCCGGATGCTGAGGCCCGGGACAACCTCAACCGTTACCAGGCACAGCTTGAGCCTGTCCGTCGGGTTGTCATGATCGGCCTCCCCCATCCTGTTCGGGCTCTTCGCCGGCAGTGCGGCAGCCAGCCAATGGCAGAAGGCCCTGTTGTTCTTCAACCAGGAGCCGTTCGGACAGACCGACCCGTTGTTCAACATGGATATCAGCTTCTATCTGATGACGCTGCCGTTCCTGGGTTTTGTCACGGGGTTCCTGATCAGCATCGCCGTTGTTGCCGGTATTGCAGGCATCCTGACGCATTACCTCTACGGCAGCATCCGCCTTATGGAACGCGGCATCTTTACAAGCAGGGCAGCGCAAATCCATATCGCCGTCACCGGCGCTCTTTTCCTGGTCCTGTTGGGCATCAACTTCTGGCTGGACAGGTACACAACTGTCCAGAGCAATTCCGGCCGCTGGGCCGGTGCCCTTTACACGGATGTTAATGCCGTCGTACCCACCAAGCGATCCTTGCCGTAGCCGCGGGCCTTGTTGCCATCCTGTTCATTATTGCCGCGGTCATTGGTCGTTGGCGCCTTCCGGTGATCGGCACGGCAATGCTGGTCATCACGGCCATTCTGGCCGGCGGCGTCTACCCGTGGGTTATTCAGCAGTTCCAGGTTCGTCCGTCGGAGAACACCTTGGAAAAGGAGTTCATTGATCGAAATATCAAAATGACGCGGGCTGCTTACGGTCTGGACAAGATCGACGTATCTGCTTACAACGCCACCACTACGGCGACTACCGGTGCTTGGCGGCGGACGCGCAGACTACCGCCAATATTCGCCTCCTTGACCCGAACCTCATTTCCTCGGCGTTCGCTCAGCTTGAGCAGTACCGCCCGTACTACCAGTTCCCGCAAACGCTGAATGTTGACCGCTACATGGTCGATGGCAAAGTCCAGGACACCGTTATTGCGGTTCGCGAACTGAACCCGGATGGCCTGAGCGCCAACCAGCAGACGTGGGTTAACAGGCACATCGTTTACACCCACGGTTATGGCGTGGTCGCAGCCAAGGGCAACAAGTTCACGGCCGACGGCAAGCCGGAATTCCTGCAGTCGGGCATTCCGTCCAACGGCGTCCTCGGCAACGACAATTCATACGAACCCCGCATCTACTTCGGCGAGAACTCTCCGGAATACTCCATCGTCGGCGCGCCGGATGGTGCCCCCGAACCGCGAGCAGGACCGGCCAGCGGGCCGTGAAGGTGGCGGGGGGGAGACGCAGTACACCTTCAGCGGTAATGGCGGACCAAACGTCGGTAACTGGGTCAACAGAATCCTCTACTCCATCAAGTTCCAGTCTTCGGATCTGTTGCTTTCGGACGGCGTCAATGCGGAATCCCAGATTCTCTACGAACGCAATCCGCGCGAACGCGTAGAGAAGCTGGCCCCCGTACCTGACTGTCGATGGCAATGCATACCCGGCGGTCGTTGACGGCCGCGTCAAGTGGATTGTTGACGGCTACACCACCAGCCAGTATTTCCCTTACTCCCAGCCTCAGCAGTTGCAGAATGCCACTGTGGACTCGCAAACCAGTGCCGGACGTACCGTGGCTCTGCCGAACAGCTCGGTGAACTACATCCGCAACTCGGTCAAGGCCACTGTGGATGCTTACGACGGTTCCGTCAATCTCTACGCATGGGACGACCAGGACCCCCATCCTGAAGGCATGGCAAAAGGTCTTCCCGACGGTTATCAAGCCTTATTCGGAAATGTCCGGGGGGGACCTCATGAGTCACGTACGTTACCCCGAGGACCTGTTCAAGGTTCAGCGTGAACTGCTTGGGCGTTACCACGTGACCGACCCGGACAGCTTCTACCAGAACAACGATGCGTGGAGCGTTCCGAACGATCCCACCGTTTCGGAAGCCGTCAAACAGCCTCCGTTCTACATGTCACTGCAGATGCCTGACCAGGAGAAGCCGGCGTTCCAGTTGACCTCATCCTTCATTCCTCAAACGGTCAACGGCAGCGCCCGAAACATCCTGTACGGCTTCCTCGCGGCTGACTCCGACGCGGGAACGTCAAGGGCGTCAAGGGGGGGAGAGTTACGGAAAGCTGCGGCTCTTGGAGCTCCCCCACCGATACCCAGGTCCCTGGTCCCGGACAGGCGCAAAACAAGTTCAACTCTGACCCCACTGTGTCTCAGGCACTGAACCTTCTGCGACAGGGCGCATCAGATGTGCTGAACGGCAACCTGTTGACTCTTCCCGTGGGTGGCGGCCTGCTCTACGTACAGCCTGTCTACCTGAAGTCCACAGGTGAGACGTCGTACCCCACATTGCAGCGTGTGCTTGTGGCATTCGGTGACAAGATCGGCTTCGCGGCCACACTGGATGAAGCTCTTGACCAGTTGTTCGGCGGCGACTCCGGTGCTACTGCCGGTGACTCGGACAACAACGGCCAGACGCCCACCTCGCCTCCTGGCACCACGCCGCCGCCTGCTGGCCCCCACGGACGCCAAGGCTGACCTCAAGGCAGCCCTGGATGAGGCCAACAAGGCCATCCAGGATGGCCAGGCGGCATTGGCCAAGGGCGACTTCGCCGGCTACGGTGCGCAGCAGACCAAATTGTCTGATGCCCTCAAGAAGGCGATCGACGCTCAGGCCCGTTTGGACGCTACTCCTGCTCCAACAGCGACGCCGGGAGCTACTCCCAGTGCGACGCCGTCGCCCTCACCAAGCAGCTAGTTCTGTAGGCGGTTGAAAGGCCGGTGCCTGCTCCCTTCCAGGGGCGGGCACCGGCCTTTTCCGTTGGCGAGACACACATCACGTCGCTACGATTTGGTCTGCCATTCACCGGACGGTAATGTTGTTCTTGCGACGCGGGGGTGGAGCAGTTCGGTAGCTCGCTGGGCTCATAACCCAGAGGTCACAGGTTCAAATCCTGTCCCCGCAACTGGAGAAAAGGTCCGGATCAGTAAACACTGATCCGGACCTTTTGTTTTGCCCCCGAAAGTCCCAAGCCGGCATCTTCCCTGGTCCGACGCTCTCTCACGTCCCTCGGCTTAAGCCCCCACCTTCTCTCACGTCCCTCGGGCTTAAGCCGGCGCTCGGAAGGCATAGGCAGGCCAACAGCGAAACGCCTTTTGGCTGCCGGCCGCGGTGACCGCGAAATGTTCAGGCTTGAGGGAGTGATCTGCGGCACCTTGGATGCCAAATGGTCAGAAGCACCCTGGGCGGTGGGGTAGAGTTGTTCTTGCGACGCGGGGTGGAGCAGTTCGGTAGCTCGCTGGGCTCATAACCCAGAGGTCACAGGTTCAAATCCTGTCCCCCCCGCAACTGGAGAAAAGATCCGGATCAGTGACAACTGGTCCGGATCTTTTGTTTAAGGGGGTAACCGGTACACCGGTGCTAGCATCAAACCCGGATTTGCTGAGGCAAGAAATGGATGGGAAGGCCCAATGGTCAACGACGACTACGAGTTTGGCCTAGAGCGTGAAGTCCTCCAGAGGGACAGCCCTGTTGCCGTGTATCAGCAGGTGGCGGACGTGCTCACGGATCAAGTCAGCCGCCTGGAGCCGGGGGGGTCGCGGATTCCCACGGAGGAGTCCCTGATGGATGCCTACGGCATTAGCCGGACCACCGTCCGGAAGGCGATCGAAACACTGGTTGTGAAGGGCCTGTTGGTCCGTAGGCAGGGCAAAGGGACGTTCGTGATGGCTCAGCGCCCCGTCAAGATGCTGAATCGTCTGGCACCGTTCATGGAGACGTTCACGGCGGCCGGCATGAAGACTGTCAAGGGACTCATCGAATACAAGTGGATGGAGAAGGACAAATCGGTGCCAGCCAAGCTGGTTTCCGATGACAATCTAGTTCTGGTCATCCGCCGCTCCTACTCAAGCGCGGGTTGGCCTTATGCCATAGCCGAGATTTTCATCCCCTCGCACATTGGCCGCCACATCAGCCTCGCCGATGCCGAACGGAACTCCATCTATCAAGTCATCCAAGACAGGACACTGAAGCCCCTCCATCGGGCGGAAATCACTGTGACAATGCATACACCGCCCGAGCACCTGGCAGACGCTCTGAACGTCCGCGGGTTTGCTATGGTGCCACGCTTGGAGCGGACTACTTTAGGCCCGCATGGAGAGGTTCTGGAGTGCACGGTGACCTACTTTCACCCCCCCAAGGGATTCGAAATCCGCGCTGAAGTGGCAACCGACGTCAGCCCCCCCGGCCAGGATTCGCCAGTTCCTTCGGCAGGTTAGGTGAAAACCGATAAATGGGCCGGATCCCTGCGAGGATCCGGCCCATTTCCTGGTTCAGCGGTATGTTGAGGCAATCCGCCCAGTGGAGTTGCAGCCCGTTAGTTCCTAGAGCTTGTCGAAGTCAGCTTCGTCGACAGTTGCGCCGGTTGACGCCGGAGCTCCCGCGCCGATGGCAGGCTTGGAACCGCCCGACTTCAGGGCTGCAAGACGGGCTTCGATCTCGGTCTGCTCTCCGAGATCTTCGAGCTGGTTGAACTGCGCATCGAGGCTGGAGCTGGCGAGTTCCTGCTGGCCCAGGACCTTGGCCTCTTCGCGGCGGATCTTTTCTTCGAAGCGGCCCACCTCGCTGGTGGGATCCATGATGTCGATGCTCTTAAGGGCATCGTGCACCTGGGACTGCGCGGCAGCGGTCTTGGAGCGTGCCACCAACTCGTTGCGCTTGGCGGTGAGCTGGTTCAGCTTGTTCTTCATCTGGTCAAGCCCGGTCTTGAGCTTGTCCACCACCTCGGTCTGGGACGCGATGCTCGGCTCTGCTCCCTTTGCCTCGGACTCCGCCGTCATCTGGCGCTGGATGGCTACCTTGGCAAGGTTGTCGAACTTTTGGGCATCAACGGAATCACCGGAAGCGCGGTACTCATCGGCTTTCCGGGATGCTGCCAGGGCCTTGTTGCCCCAATCCTGAGCGTTCTTGACGTCCTCGTTGTAGTCCGCCTGCAGCATCCGCAGGTTGCCGATGGTCTGGGCAACGGCTGATTCGGCCTCGGCAATGTTGTTCGTGTAGTCGCGGACCATCTGGTCCAGCATCTTCTGCGGGTCCTCAGCCTGGTCCAGCAAGGCGTTGATGTTTGCCTTGGCGAGCTGCGAGATCCGACCGAAAATGGACTGCTTAACCATGGTGTTGCCTTTCGTCCTGCTCAGTGGTGACACTGAAATCAGTGATCAGTTGTTGTACCGCTTCTATGCGGGGGCATGGACCGCCTAGTCTGTCTGGCTAGAAGCTGCCGGAGTCTCCACCGCCAAAGTCGCCCCCGCCACCGCCAA